>CAZMFZ010000115.1:0-11756 GCA_964565665.1 uncultured Bifidobacteriaceae bacterium
GATAAAGTTGATGTTGTTACAGGTGGATTTCCTTGTCAAGCATTTAGTTATGCAGGAAAAAAGTTAGGTCTTGCCGATGCAAGAGGAACGCTGTTTTATGAATTTGCAAGAGTTGTTAGAGAAGTAAATCCTCCAATTTGCATTGGTGAAAATGTACGTGGATTGCTAAGCCATGAAAACGGAAAAACATTGCAAGGGATGATTTCAATTTTAGATGAGATTGGCTACAATGTGGTTCCAGTGCAAGTTTTAAAAGCAATTAATTACAAAGTACCCCAAAAAAGAGAACGCTTAATAGTTGTAGGGATTAGAAAAGATATTCAGTTACAATACGAATATCCAAAGCCTCACAAGAAAATTTACAATTTAAATGATGCTTTGAAAAAAGGTGGATTGTTTGATTGCGATGTTCCAAAATCAAACGGTACAAAATATCCCGAAAGTAAGATGGCGGTTTTAGATCTAGTGCCACAAAAGGGCTATTGGCGAGATTTGCCTTTGGAAATTCAAAAAGAATTTATGGGTGGAAGTTTTTATTTGGGCGGTGGTAAAACTGGTATTGCAAGGCGTATTGGTTGGGATGAACCGTGCCTCACACTCACATGTAGTCCTGCGCAAAAGCAAACTGAAAGATGCCATCCAGAAGAAACTCGTCCTTTTACAGTTCGTGAATATGCCCGAATACAAACCTTTCCAGATGATTGGAAATTTCAAGGGTCAATGGCACAACAATACAAGCAAATCGGAAACGCCAAATAGTAGCTGTAATTTTCGAAAGTTATTTGGTCTAAAATGCTTCTTCTAGAAGTTTTTATTTCCAATTTTATTTCTTCTAATGCAGAATTTGCTGCAACTTCTGCACTATTGTCGATTGATTTTAAATAGTCCTTGACAGCAATTGGTAAGGATTTATAAAGTTGAAGCAATGCGTCCTCTTGTCCCGAAATCAAACCATAAAAACGGTCGCCTGAAATTTTATAAACCCTGCTGTGGCTGTATTTTTTTCCATTGATGTCTCCACTCCACAAATTACAAAAACTTCCTTTTGCTAAAATTTGAACCCAATAACATTTTGCTTTCTTGTAATCGTTTGCGTAACGAGCTAGCTTTTGAAACAAGGCTTCGTCTGCTCTGCTATTCATGGTATTGTGCTTGTTTTTTATTTCCGCAAACATAGTATTATCCTTAGCCTTAAAGTCAAAGCCACTTAAATTTCCAACTTCAAAATCTTTAATACCTCCTAAAACTTGTTCGTGAAATGTACCAATAGAATTGTTGATTGACTTGTCAATCTGTCGTAAAATTTCAGCTTGGATTAGGCTTTCCTCATCAATGTTATGGAACTTTGCGTCAAAAGTTAATTTGTTAGTGTCAACCTTATTGCTTCAAAAATTCTTTTTCGTGATGTTGTTCTTGGATTTTAAATAAGCCTTTTGCAAGGTAGAAATGCAACTCAGCAAGTGTTCATCAGAAATGAAGTTAACATATTTATTTTTCATCAAAAAAGTGTGGTTTTATAAGCATCGAAGGTAGCTTTTTTGTTTCTTTTTCTGTCAACACTGATTATTTTTAGCTCAAAAGTTCAATTATAGCCAGTGGCTACATGGGTTTCAGACCTAAAAGATGGTTAATCACGCACCCCCCTTTATTATCAGTTGCGTGTTATGGCACGATTGTTTGAACTAAAGGTTTATATCTGCAATTTCATGAAAATATCACTATTAAATATCGCAATACTTGGCATGCTATCTTTTGCAGCCTACACAGCTTTAGCACAGCAAAATAGAAAAGTGGAGAAAGCAAGAAAAGAGGTAGCTGTAGCGAAAGAAAATTTGAGTGAGGCAAAAATAGATTCTGCGGCTGATTATCAACGCTTTAAGAAACAAGCCGAAAATCAAATTATGGAAAACCAGAAGAAAATTGCGGCATTGAGAATGAGACGGTCAAACGACACCAAAGAAATAAAAATGAGGTACGACAAAAAATTATTGGAACTTGACCAAAAGAATAATGTATTGAAACGAAACATCAAAAATACTGAGACGATAAAAACTGATAATTGGCAATCTTTCAAAGCAGGATTCAACAAAATAATGGCCGATTTAGACAGAGATATTGCTTCTATTGCTTCAGATTCTACAAATTAATTATCTCTACAAATAACCATTTCAAACCTGCTACAGGCCATTTTCCATTAACGCTTCGGTGTGAATGTAGCTCACTACTAACCAAGCTCATATTATTTCAAATTAACTTTAAATTATTTAAACATGAAAAAAAGTATTCAATTAATCGTTTCTCTATTTTTTATCAGTTGCGTAGTGTTTACAAACTGCGTACCCAAAAGACAATTGAAGATGGCACAATCTAAAATTGATAGGCTTAAAAAAGACAGTACTGCTACCCATAATTCGCTTACAGAAAGTAATTTGAAAGTAGATAATCTGCAAAATGAAAAAAAAGGCCTACAAAATGAAAAAGCAGGCTTGATAGATGAAAAAACAGGCTTACAAACCAAGAACACGAATATTCAAAAGGATTTGTACAACCTCTCAACTACATCAAACTTGACGATAGCCGAACAAGCCAAACGTCTGCAAAATCTACAAGGGCTGATACAAGCCCAAAGAGATGCCATAAATAAACTCCAAAAAACCATTGGCGATGCCTTGATAAATTTTAAGGCAGATGAATTGAGCGTAACAGTGAAAGATGGCAATGTATATGTGTCTTTAGAAGAAAAACTACTTTTCAAATCGGGTAGTGCAGATATAGATCCAAAAGGAAAACAAGCCTTGGGAAAGCTGGCAAATGTACTTAACAGCACTAAAGATGTAAGTGTGATGATAGAAGGCCATACAGATAATGTGCCTATTAAAAGTGTAAAATATGAAGACAATTGGGCATTGAGTTCTGCCAGAGCATCGTCAATAGTGCGTATTCTCACCAAAGATTATGGTTTTGATGCTACACGAATTACTTCGGCAGGTAGGAGCGAATTTCACCCTATTAAAACCAATGATACCGAAGCAGGTAAGGCAAGCAATCGCAGAACTGAAATTATCATTTCTCCAAACCTTACCGAATTGTACAAACTGCTCAACCAATAGCAATAATCCATATTAGTTATACTTCCTATTTTTTAGTTTCCCTTAGAAATTATAAGCTCTGGGAAAACTTAATTTCTCTCCCTCTCCACATGAAAAATATAGCTTCTTTATTGTCAATCTTTATTTCACTTGCAATCAATGCTCAAAATATGCAATGGGCATACCGAGTACTTGAGGTTTCATCGGAAAACAATGCAAACCGAAAATCGAAAGCTTATTCCGCAAAACAAGTACTTGGCAAGCCCAATGCCTTTCCAGCAGGAATAGATAATATCAATGCGTGGCAACCGAAAGGTAACAAAAATGAAGAGTTTATAAAAGTGGGATTTCTCACGCCAATAAAGGCAAAGCAAGTTGTAATAGCGGAGTCTTTTCATCCCGGCTTTATCAGTAAAATATTGGCCTATGATGCGCAAGGAAATGAAATTGAAATAGCCTCATACACACCAAAAGGCATTTCCGCCACAAGTCGCATACTCAATGTAAATTCTGTAGCACTTAATTTTTACGTTCTCGCTTTAAAAATTGTATACAAAACGGAAAAAGATATGCCAATCAATGTAGATGCTATTGGCATTTCTGAATCTGCCAAACCTTACAAATTTAAGCCCAACCCCAACGAAATCATCAAGTCGAACATGGTAGCGGTGCAGCTCGATTCAAATGTGAATAGCGACTATCCAGAAATGGGCCCATTGGTATCGCCCGATGGTAAAACTCTCTATTTCAGCCGTTCCTTCCATCCAAAAAATACCGATGGCGAGAAAGACAAAGAAGATATTTGGTATTCGCCTTGGCAAATGAAAACCGACAATTGGGGCGAAGCAAAAAATATGGGTTCGCCTATGAATAACAATGAACCCAATTTCATCAATTCTATTTCACCCGATGGCAATACTATATTGCTAGGCAATGCCTATTTGCCCAATGGAAAAATGGGCAATGGAGCTTCACTTGCTCAACGCACTAGCTTGGGTTGGTCTATTCCAAAAACATTAAAAATTGAAGATGGAGGTAATAATTTAAGTCCTATGGTAAATTATTATCTCTCGAATAGTAGAAAAATATTGCTCATTTCGAGCAATCGTAAAAACGACAGCAAAGGAGAAAGAGATTTGTATGCCAGCTTTTTAAAACAAGACAGTACTTGGACAAAACCTCTCAATTTGGGCAAGAATATCAATAGTGAAGGCACAGAATCTGCTCCTTTTTTGGCTGCAGATGACAAAACACTTTATTTTACCTCCGATGGTTTTGAAGGCTACGGTGGCAGTGATGTATTTATAAGTCGCAGGCTTGATGATTCTTGGCAAAAATGGTCTGACCCTGAAAATCTCGGACCTATTGTAAATTCTTCACAAGATGAGTCGTATTTCACACTCAATGCTTCGGGAAGTAGGGTTTATTTCACTTCCCAAGTTAATGATGAAGGTGATATTGATATTTTCAAACTTGAACTTCCCAAATCTTTAAAACCACTACCTGTAATGCTCATTGCTGGAAAGGTGGTGAATAGCAAAACCAATGAATATGTGCCTGATGTAAAAATATTGTTTGAAAACTTGGCTACAGGAGTTGAAGTGGGAATTGCAGCTTCAAATTCTACTGATGGAAATTTCAAAATTATTCTCCCCTCTGGTAGCAAATACGGATATTTGGCAGAAAAACAAGGGTTTATATCCGTTCACGCCAATATCGACCTTACCAACATGAAGGAGTATGAAGAATACAGCAAAGATATTTATCTTACTCCCATAGAAGTAGGTCAAACTGTGGTTATCAACAATATTTTCTTTGATTTTGATAAATACGACCTTAAAAAAGGCTCTTTCTTAGAGCTGAATAGGCTGGCCGCTATTTTAAGTAAAAATCCGTCTATTCAAATAGAAGTTTCTGCCAACACCGACAACGTAGGCACAGAAGCTTACAACGACAAACTTTCGATAAATAGAGCAGATGCCGTAGCGAAGTATTTGACTGCAAAATCTGGTGCTGATAAAACCAGAATTGTATTGAAAAGCTATGGAGAATCGAACCCTATTGCCACCAATGCTACCGCCAAAGGTAGACAACTCAATAGAAGAGTACAATTTAAAATATTAGCTACCAACAAAATTTCTGAGTCATCAATAGGAAAATAGGAGTTTAGAGGTTTCTTTATTTTTATGCCATAATTGCAATTTTTGCATTTGTGGCATTTTTTTTCTACTACTATGAATTAGGGTACTTATAAATAATTCCACGACCCAATTCCGTAGTATTAATTATTTCGCCAAATTGCACACCCAAATTTCTGAATGATGAATCCAAAGTTTTACGGCACAGGTGTAGCCTTAATTACACCATTTAATGAAGATTTTAGTATTGACTTTATATCGCTAGAAAAAGTAATACAACACGTTACAAAAGGGGGGTTAGATTATTTGGTAGTTTTGGGCACTACAGGCGAAACCTCCACACTTACCTTAAATGAGAAAAAGGAAATACTTGAGTTTGTAAAAACACATAATCCCCAAAAACTACCTATCGTATATGGCTTAGGAGGAAATAATACACAAGAGTTAGTAGAAAAATGTGGAGAAATAGATTTTAATGGGGTTGATGGCATTCTTTCTGTAAGTCCATACTACAACAAACCTAGTCAGGAAGGGCTTTTTAGGCATTATTCAGCCTTGGCAGATGCGTGTCCGGTACCTGTTATTATGTACAATATTCCGGGCAGAACGGGCTCTAATATGGCCGCTGATACCACTTTACGCCTGGCCAATCATAAAAATATAATTGGTATAAAAGAAGCCTCAGGTGATTTAGCTCAATCTATCGACATAGCCAAAAACAAACCCAGTGGATTTTTAATAATTGGTGGTGATGATATACTTACCGTACCTATGATTGCAATTGGTGGCGTTGGGGCTATTTCGGCTATATCAAATGTATTTCCTGATATTACCTCAAAAATGGCTAATTATGCGCTCGCTTCCGATTTTCCAAAGGCCAATGAAGAATTGCATAAATTTTGCCATTACAACAAATTGTTTTTTGAAGAGGGCAATCCTGTAGGTGTAAAGGCCATGCTGGAAATAATGGGCTTGTGTAGCTCAGTAGTTCGTTTGCCCTTAGTAAGAGCTTCTGATGCCTTAATCGCAAAGCTCACAGAAGCATATAAAAAATAAAAGCGTCCGAAGACGCTTTATATTTTTTGTAACAAAAAGTAAAAAATAAAACTTATTTCGGAGCTTCATTTTTAACGTTTTGAACTTCCGTTCTAATATCCTGTGCTAAGATTTTCAAGTCTTGCATACCTTTTCTTACGCGGGTACCGGCTGCTTGGTTGGCTTTGTCATAGAACTTGTCAAAATCTCCTTCAAGAGATAAAATTAGACTTTTGATTTCTTCAAATCTTTTCATTAGATTATAATATTAAGGTTTATTAAAAGAACTTATATGTAAATGCTTTTGATGCGACTAAAATAGGTATTAAATGGTTTCAACCAAAATTTTATTGCTAAAATTTAATTTTTTGTTACATTTCACAGTGAAACTAAAGGTTATTTCTAGCCCATTACCATTTTAGGAGCAACATCTTGTGGGTATTCTTTATTTAAAAGCTTTGTTCTGATTTTTGAGAATGTTTCAATTGTGTATTTTACATCCTCTAATGTATGGGCAGCTGTAGGTATCACTCGTAGCATAATTACATCTTTAGGCACTACAGGGTAAATAACTATGGAGCAGAAAATACCAAAGTTTTCTCTCAAATCTGCCACCAAATGTCCTGCCTCATAGCCTGTACCACTTAATATTACTGGGGTAACAGGCGATTGAGTTCTTCCCAAGTTAAATCCTTCTTTTTTCAAACCATCTTGAAGTGCATTTACTATTTTCCAGAGGTTTTCACGCAATTCAGGTTTCGACTTTACCAGTTCTAACCGTTTCAAAGCTCCTATCACCAATGGCATTGGTAGCGATTTTGCAAAAATCTGCGACCTCATATTGTATTTGAGGAAAGTAATAATGTCTTTTGGTCCTGAAATAAAAGCCCCAATGCTGGCCATTGATTTGGCAAAGGTAGAGAAATACAAATCTATTTCATCTTGCACCTCTTGCTCCTCCCCTGCCCCTGCACCCGTTTTACCCATAGTGCCAAAGCCATGAGCATCGTCTATCAACAAGCGAAACTGATATTTTTTCTTATAGGCTACTATCTCTTTCAGCTTGCCCATATCACCAGCCATACCAAATACCCCTTCAGTAATTACTAATATACCGCCTCCAGTTTGCTCTACCATTTTAGTAGCACGCTGCATTTGTTTATCGAAGTTCTCCATGTCATTATGCGGAAATACAAATCGTTTTCCTAAAAACATTCTTAAAGCATCAATAATACAAGCGTGACAATCGGCATCGTATACCACCACATCTTGGCGTTTTAATAGTGCATCAATTACTGACAATATGCCTTGGTAGCCAAAATTCAATAAATAAGCAGACTCTTTATTTACAAACGAAGCCAAGTTACGCTCCAGTTCTTCATGATATTTGGTTTGCCCCGACATCATTCTGGCTCCCATGGGTGTAGCCAAGCCCCATTCGGCAGCCGAATCGGCATCTGCTTTGCGTACTTCAGGGTGATTTGCCAAGCCTAAATAATTATTCAAACTCCAGTTCAACATTTCTTTCCCCATAAACTTCATTCTGGGGCCTATTTCGCCTTCCAGTTTGGGAAACATGTAATAGCCTTCTGATATTTGGTGATGTTTGCCCAAGGGGCCGAAGTCTGTAACTATGCGTTCAAATAAATCCACTTTCTAATGTTAAATTAATGTTATTCAATTTGCGATGCACAAAATTACCATTCTGTGGGTATTTAGCAAATTAAACCGTAGGTAAGGCTGCACAACAGGAGCTATTACTTAAAAATCGGATTGAATTGAGCAAAAATTTGGCTATTAAGCCTTATTTAAAAATACCAATCTCTTTGGCGTAGGTTCTAGAAGTATTAATCTCTATGGTATTTTGATGAGGCTCATTATATGCACTTCTCGACATTTGCTCTTGCGTGGCTACCAATTCCTCCATATTCTGCCTCATTTCTTCTTCCTGCGAACGCATCTGTTCGGTTTGCTCTTGCAATTGTTCCAAAAGTATCTTTGTCTTATTATTTACTTTGGCTGATGAAATAGTAGAAGCTATGCTTTCGGCAAGTTTGGCTACAAAATCAATTTCAAATGACTGAATTTCATCAAATGAGGCCAGTTCAATAGCTCCAAATACTAGTTCATTCATTTTTAAAGGTACAATAACGATGCATTTCGGAGCCGATTCGCCTAAGCCTGATGTAATTGAAAGATAACTTTCAGGAATATCAGTAATGAAAATAATGTCTTTGTCCACTATGCTTTGCCCAACCAAGCCTTCACCAAGTTCGAGTCTTTTAGTCAAATATTTTTTCCTATCGTATGCATAGCAAGCCATTAGCTCAATATATATATCTTTCTCGTCATCGTCATTTACAATAAATATACCGCCTTGATTGGCTTTTACATATTTTACTAAGTGAGAAATAATATCGTTTGCAATTACTTTCACTTCTTTATTAGTGTCGCGTAAAATATCGGCAAAGTTGGCAAGCCCTTCACTTGCCCATTTTCTTTGGGCATCTTCTTCAGATACTTTTTTCAAGTTGTCACGCATTCCAATTAGCGAGACCCCAAGTACATCTTTGTCGCTCAGTGGCCTATAGTCTGATTCAAAAATACCATTACCTATATTATTAGAGAAATTAGCAGTGTTTCTAAGCCCATTGGTCAGGTTTTGTACTGCCAATGCCATCTCGCCTATTTCATCTTTGCCTATTTCCATTTCTAGGTTATTCAATTCGCCTCTGCCAAGGCTATTCACCATGCGTTGTATGCCTTTAATAGGGATAATTATAGACCTTACCATAAAAAGAGAAATCAGCACACCAATTATTATCAAAAACACAGAAAGCGTAATAATACTAAATGTGAGAAAATTGGTAGAGGCTTGAAGATTATCTTGATAAGTATTTTTTTCGTTTTGTTTTACAATGATAATTTTTCTCAACAGTTCGCTCAAAGTTTGACTTCTGGACAATACTTCATTTTCAATTTGCCCTTCCGCTTCAATTTTTATCATGGGGTCTTCATAATTTTCGAAGCTTGCAAGCTGACCCATTATGCCTTGCTCTACGGTAAGCAATTTCTCGAAATTTGCAAATACAGAATCTACCATTTTTGAAGTATTTACATCTTTCCAAGTAGCCTTTTGTTTGGTTAATTTTTCTTTTAAAGCAGGATATTTTTTTGTGTGCAATACATTTAGCGAATCTTTATCGACTTGGTTGCTTTGCAGATAAACCCAGTTGGTAGTTAGCATTTTAGATTCGGTAATGAGCATGTTAAACTCATTGATAGTTTGCAGAGAGGGATCTATATTTTGGGCTATATCTATGATTTTTCGTTTATTCTGTAGCAAAACCACCGCACTTATGATGGCACCCATAAAAAATATGAATAGCAGGATAAAAAATCCCAAATAAATTTTCTGCTTGATACTTAGTTTAATTTTCATAGTTAGTGTGGTTTGATTCAGATTTTACATTGTATTCGAACAGATTAAATTTTCATTGTAATACCCACATAAAAAGCCCTGCCACCCATGGCAGGAATCGAATTGATTTTTTTACGAGCAAATTCTGGGTAATACACCTTTTCATCCAACAAATTCTGGATATAACCAGTGAAAGCAAATTGTGGTTTAATTTTAAGCTTAAATATTGAATTTATATCTGCCGATACATTTATTGTCGCCAAATTGAAAGCTTTCGGAGATGGATTGGCTAAAATGCTTAATTCTTCAAATTTCCTTGAAGGCTGAGAGTAGTAGGAGTTAAAAAGACCAATTGAGAAATATTTGTGTGTATAAGCTGCACCCAATTTAATCATTGTATTTGAAATAGCTGTATTGTTTTGTTTCCCATTGTTATCAACATTGGTTTGATAAGTATAGGAACCAGTGAATACAAGTTGCTGAATCGGAAGCCACTTTCCTTCTGCTTCTATTCCCTGAAATGCCAAACTCCCTAAGTTCGAATATTGATCCGCTCTAGCCTGAAATGGGTAATTATTAACCCCTAATGTAACAACATCCTTTTGTACACTATTAAAGTATGCTACAGAGACTTGATAAGTAGACTTCTGCACAAACAATTGCAAATCTAGTGTGGTTACAATTTCTGGTTTCAAGGTAGAATCCCCATAAATTCTCGAAAATGGGATATATACAAAGCGTTCATATTGAGCTGCGTATTTGAAAGCTTGGCCATACATAGCTTTAAATCCAAATTCTGGTGTAAAATTAATAATTGCTCCCGCGGAGGCACAAAATTGTATTCTACATTGGGGGCTTTATTTAACTGACCACCTGCGAATAGTTTTAGGAAATCCCAAGGTCGGTAATCTATCTGTGTATAGGCTGCCAACCGCACATCGTTATAGGGTTTTACCCATTTGATTGCAGCATTCAAATTGTTGTAATCTTGCCCATTGCCTTGCCCTGAAATATTGTTTAAAAGCCCCCCGACCACAATATTAAAATTTCTAAATGGTGTGATAAAGTGAGTCATTTCGAGAAGTAGATCATTTGAATAGAATCTTGCTGGGCTAAAGACTATGATAGAATTTTGAGTAAAGCCATTGTACGTACCGTTGATAGTAAACCTATAATTATTCGAAAAAGAATGTTTAAATCCCAAATCTGCAAAAGCCCTATAGGTTTTAAGTTTATTGTAATCAGTTTCTTTAACTGCATCTGGCTTCCATATAGTTCTAATTGCTCCAAACACATCTTTATTGCTATTCCCATAAAAACTTGAGAAAGTAAAGCCTTTATATGAGGCATTCATAGTCAGCCCTAAATTTTCTTGACCGTATTTTATTGTTCTAGTGGTATCATTTAAATCTGTTGCCATAAAATCCCAGCCTTTTTGATTCAAATATTGCCCATTAAAGTTTACGTTAAATCCTTTATAGTCTATTGATTGATATAGCGAAGCAACTCCAGTACCAAAAATGCCTCCTTTTACAGATGCTTGGGTTATATTTTTTCTTTCAACTCTTGTGATAATATTGATTACGCCTGTATAAGCATTTGTACCATACAAAACTGAGCCAGGGCCTCTTATAATTTCTATTCTCTCGATGGATTCTAAAGGATATGTATTGAAAATAGCCATATCGAGACCTCCATAAAAACTTTCTCTGCAAGGTCGCCCATCTATCAACACAAGCACGTGGCTTGCAGAATGGGTTTGTAAATCACCCCGCAAAGTTGCAATATTGTCTGGAAACGCGAATGAGCCCATCACGTACATAGAGGTAACACGATTCAGAACATCTACCATAGTCAAAGCCCCGAAAGTCTGAATATCTTGCCTTGTGACTACAGAAACTAATCCTGGAGCAGAAGCCAAATTCTCTTTGTTCTTGGAAGCAGAAACTACCTTCGTTTCGTCCATGTTTTTTCTGATTTGGCTATCGTCCAACTGCAAGTTCATCAATTCCTCTAAACCTGCGGTGTCTGTTTTCACATCCTGAGCAAGGGCTATTTGTTGATAGGCAATTA
>CAZMFZ010000116.1:0-1476 GCA_964565665.1 uncultured Bifidobacteriaceae bacterium
TTTTTGAGTTTTTACACTTGCCACAAAACTAGGCTTCAAATATTAACTAATCGTTAATTGGAGGGGGACAAAATTAGGTACAATTCATAAGCATCTCATTATCAACTATGTACACTATTATTTGTCCCCATTTTGTCCCTTCAGATATTTCATAAAACTCATAATCGACAATCTTAGTGTATATATTATCCAAAAAAGAGATTATAAAGTAGGGGATTTAAATAAATGAAAAAAATTATTAACTTACTCTTTAAGTAATTTAAGGCTGAGAATATGGTTTTCCATTTAATTTGTTAATGAAAACTTAATATTAGCATAATCAGCCCCAATATCTAATTGGCTATACTAGCGGTATGAACATACCTGCCACTCGAATTCCCAACTGTTTTTTGGTTTCTACTTTTTTTTTCTTTTGTTCATTATCTGTACATGGTATTGAAAACACAGACATATTAATTGCCAAAGCAGATAAGTATATAGCCTCCGAAAACTATTTGGAAGCACTCGACTATTATTTAAAAGCTTCATCGCAACTAGAACACCGAAAAAACGACAGCCTGCCTCTCGCCTATAGTTACATGAATATTGGGCTCTGCTACGATTACTTCGATTATACTTCATATTCCAAAGCATTTATCCAAAAAGCTTTAAAGATCTATTCCCTTCTGAAAGATACAAATGGCCAAGCCCACTGCTATGCCTACATGGCCGATGCGATGGAAGATGCAGGAATGAATGCCGATGCAATGGAAATGCACAACAAATCGCTCAAATTATTTTTACAGCAACACAACGCCAAAGGAGAGGCAATGCAATACGACAATTTGGCCAGCGTATATGAAAATTACAAGAAGCTTGACACATCCCTGTTGCTACTCAATAAGGGATTGAGAATTTATCAAACTATAAAAGATAGCATCGGCATTTGTGTGGTTCTCAACAACTTTGGCGACATACTTTATAAACAAAGAAACTATAAGCAGTCGCTTAAATATTATAAAAGGTCGCTTGCAATAGCACGAAAAATAGGCAACAAGGAAGAAGAAAGAGGCAATTTGAGAGATATAGCCAGAATATATGAAGCTTTAGGCGATTACAAAAATTCGTATTTGAACTTTACGCAATATTTTAATGCCCATCGAAAGCTTAAGATTGAAAAGAAAATTGAAGAAATAGCAGGAATAGAGGTGCGGAGTATGGAAGAAAAAAAAAACTTGGAAATCAAATCGCTAGAAGCCGAAAAAGAGATTACATCACTTCAAACAACCATCATTACCATTTGCCTAATTTCCTTTTTCCTTATACTACTTTCCGTTTATATTTCATTCTTAATTAAATGGAGAAAAGACAAACAGCTTGATAAATTGCAAAAATCCAACATGGAATCGGAGCTCAAAATGAGAAAAGAGAAACTACTGGATTTTACAAAAATGCTAGCAGAAAGAGGCGAGATAATCGATGAACTGAAGTTAAAAC
>CAZMFZ010000116.1:1486-8501 GCA_964565665.1 uncultured Bifidobacteriaceae bacterium
AGATCAGACGATTGGCAAAGATAAAAGTTCGGAAGCAATACGCTACAAAGCCATAGAGCAACTCTCCAATGCTAGCATACTCACCGATGAGGACTGGAAGAAATTTAAAAAACAATTCGAAGCTGTTTACGAAGGATTTTTTAGCAAATTAAAAGACCAATATCCTGAATTATCTACAGGAGATATAAGGCTAGCTGCTATATTGAAATTGAAGCTTACTCAAGATGAAATAGCTCACATGATGGGAATATCGCCCGATAGCGTGAAGAAAGCCAAAAGCCGATTGAAAAAGAAAATATCAAATGATGAAGATTTTGACCTAAAAAGTTGGGTAAAGGAATTGTAGAGTAAAATTAATCTATTTACAACTCAAACGCATTTCCTTATTTCTAATTTTCATTCAAATACCCCAAAATGATTTAGAATATTTGATAGAACAAAAAATGTGGGCCCTGATGGAATCGAACCATCCACCCCCTGATTATGAGTCAGATGCTCTAACCGAATGAGCTAAGGGCCCATTTTTGAATCTAATATTTTATATCGTTTTCAAAAAGGATTGCAATATTAGGCAAATAGGTTTAAACAGACAAACTTAAATTCTTATTTAACATCAAAATAATAGGTGTCAACACAAATCGACACCTATTACTAATTATAAAAACTCTTTGTAAACATAATAGCTACACAAACCTAGAATTTAACTACAGGAGCATTTTCAGCACCAGCCTTCGCTTCGAAATACCCTTTTTTCTCAAATTTATACAGTCCTGCTAAAAAGTTTTGTGGGAAAGAACGAATGTATTGGTTGTATTCTTTCACCACATCGTTAAATCTTTGTCTTTCTACTGCAATTCTATTTTCAGTACCTTCCAATTGCGATTGCAATTCAAGAAAATTTTGGTTGGCTTTCAATTCCGGATATTTTTCTACTACTACCATCAATCTGCCAAGAGCCGAACTCAAACCATCTTGAGCTTGTTGGAAATTTTTAAGGGCGTCAGGCGATAAATTTTGAGGAGATATATTTACCGAAGTTGCTTTTGCTCTAGCTTCTACCACACCTATCAATGTTTCTTTTTCGAAATTTGCATATCCTTTTACTGTTTCTACCAAGTTTGGAATCAAATCGCTTCTGCGTTGATACACATTTTGCACCTGAGCCCAAGCACTTTGCACATTTTCATCTTTCGATACCATGCTATTGTAGCTGCCCCCAAACATAGAATAAAGCAATATGCCTATCCCAACTACTATTCCAATTATTAAAAGTGTCTTTTTCATTATCTTTTAGTGATTTTTATTTGTAAAAATATATGGTTTAGCTAGGAATCAATAATTGTACCCAAAAAAATATAAATTATGAAAGGCGAGATAATGTGTTGAATCTGTGTAAATGCAGCTCCGAAATTGACATTTTGACATACTTAATGATAAGCATCTTTATTTATATATTTTGCATTATATTTTTGAGTTTTTAAATTTTTTATCAATTAGTTTTTTTTAATTAATATTATTTAAATTGCCTCTAAATAATATAATTATGCTAATTGTTTGGAAAGTATTTGTTTCCGCAATTTCCATTATAATACTGACTGGCTGCGGTTATCCGCAAGAGCCCTCCCCATCTTCACAGCGTAACTTTACATCCAATTATCAACCCACGTTGATGAGTAGGCAGTTGTTAGAAAACTCTGTTTCAATAAAAAATTCGAGTAACATTTATCAGGCAGGTAAAATATATTTATACAAAAATTACATTTTTATAAATGAGAAATATAAGGGCTTTCATATCATTGATAACACTAATGGCTCTTTGCCAACAAAAATTGGCTTCATTGCAATTGCCGGTAGTTTAGACATGGCAATTAAAAACGATGTAATTTATGTAGACAACTCTACAGATTTAGTAGCTAATAATGCGAAAGATATTAATAACATAGTAGAAACAAAAAGGTTTAGGAGCACTTTTCCAGAACCTATTGCACCAGATGGTGGCTCTTATACAAAATCAAACGAAGAAAAGGAGGCAAACATTACAGGTTGGACTTTAAGAGAATAATTGTAAATAAAAAGGCATCTAAAAAACCAAATATATGGATTCCAAAACCATTTTATCAATTTCTTTGCTGGTTTTTATTTTAGGCTGTGGTAAAAATTCCGATTCAATACCCAACCCGTCTACTAATGGTAAGGCAGGCTCAATGGCACGCTTTGCTATTAATGAAAATACTTTATATATTGTAGATAATACCAGCCTCAAAGTGTTTGCCATTTCTAATGCCGAATTACCCGACTCAATTGGTGTCACCAATATTGGCGTAGGCATTTAAACAATATTTCCTTACAAAAACAATTTATTTATTGGATCGCAAAATGGAATGCACATTTTTAATATTGATGATAGACTTAAGCCCCTAAAATTGTCTACATATCAACACATATTCAGTTGCGACCCTGTTGTAGCCGATGATAAATATGCTTATGTAACATTAAGAAGTGGGAATTCATGCTTTAGAGGTGTAAATCGCTTAGATATAATTGATATTTCTGATTTGACAAACCCTAAATTCGCTACTTCAATGAACATGAGCAATCCTTATGGACTTGCTTTGGATGGAATAATTTATTTGTTTGTGATAGAGGGCTAAAAGTGATCGATGTGTCTGATAAGTCAGATTTAGTGCTAAAAACACATTTTACCTCTACAAATAGTTATGATGATACATAACTATAATAGATAAATGTTAATAGGGTCTGATGGTCTAATTCAATATAAATATGAAAACAATATACTTTCTCAACTTAATAAAATTGATGCATATTATTAGTTATAGGGGTTTCATTTAGCATACAATTTTTCATAGTATTCCTTCACCATTCTGCCTGATTCAAATGCAGGAGCTACATCTTTCATCGCTTGCTTCACCATTTTCATCCATTTTTCAGGTGCATTGTAATACTTCGGTAAAATTTCATTTTCCAATATTTCAAACATTCTATTGCCCTCGTTTTCATCTTGGTCTTGCACAGATAATGCTCTACTAGCCGGTGAAATTAAGAAAGAGTTTTCCCCATGGCGGGCAAACTCTGGCACCCAACCATCGGGAATTGAAAAATTTACAGAGCCATTCATTGCGGCTGTCATGCCGCTTGTGCCAGATGCTTCATGGTACATCTTGGGGTTGTTAAGCCATACATCAGAGCCTTTTTTCAAAGCAGCAGAAAGTGTCAATTCATAGCCCGTAAGCACTGTTACATTAGGTAAATTTATTGATTTCCAATACAGTTCATTGAAGGTTTCAATTGCCATTTTATCTTCCGGGTATGGTTTTCCTGCCCAAATAATCTGAATGGGGAATGCAGCATTTGAAACCAATTTCATAAATCGTAGGAAATCTCGCATGAGAAAATCGGCTCGTTTATAGCCTGCAAACCGCCTTGCCCACACCAATGTAAGCACATTTGGGTCAAATATTTTGCCTGTTTGATCGGCTACAATCTTAAAAAGTTGACTTTTGAGTTCTTTTTTTCTAACAATAAAAGCTTTATCATCATTTTTGGTGTACGCAATTTCAAGGGCATCATCTTTCCAGTATTTCTTGTTTTGGGCATTGGTAATGGCCTTAATTTCACAAATTCCTTGGTTTTGCTCCCACATTTCTTTAGCCACTTGCCCATGTAATTGCGAAACACCATTGGCAAGTTTGGCAAATTTCAAGGCAGCCAAAGTATAATTAAACATATCGCCTTCCAAGCTTAGAATATGCTTTACTTCATGGTCTTGCATATGGTAAAAGAACGACATTTCCTTTAATATCTGATAGCTATGTTCCTCATTTCCAGCTTTTTCTGGTGTATGTGTAGTAAAAACCACACGCTTTTTCACTTCATCTAAGCTTTTGTATTTTGCAAATAAATAAAAATTGAGCGGCAGCGAATGCCCTTCGTTCATGTGGTACACTTCAATATTCAGCCCTAAAATATCAAGCAATTTAGCTCCGCCAATTCCAAGAACCATCGATTGAGCTATTCTGGTGGCTTCGTTCGAATCGTATAATCGATTGGTGATAGACCGAGATAAATGGTCGTTTTGTTCAATATCTGTAGTAAGTAGAAATAGCGGTGCTGATTCAAAAGTACTCGGCTTTAGCAAATAAGCTTTGATAAATACTTCTGCTCCGTGAATTTCAATAGGAAATATAATACCCGTATCGTGTAGAAAAGAATACATTTTGTGGGTGTAAATCGGTTTCATAATGCCTTCAATATCACGTACTTGGTCGTAATAGCCATATTTCCAAAGCATACCGATACCTAATAAATGTTGCTTGTGCTCGTAAGCACTTCGCAAATGCGAACCAGCTAGAAAGCCCAACCCACCACTGTAAATTTTCAGTGCTTGGTCGATGGCGAATTCCATTGAAAAATAGGCCACAGGTTTTGAATATTCCTTTGCAGGTTCAAAACCGAAAATATCGGCATGAGAAAGCATAGAGCTAGGTGTTAAGTATGGAGAGAACTAATATTTTATTGTAAATCTAAGAAATGAAGGCCAGAAAGTTGTTTCAACCCAACTGGTAAATATTCATGCCATGAGCAAATAAATAATACTTTCGTGAAAAATCCATACTAGAAACCGATAAACAAAGCGGGTACCAGACAATAAGTCGCTTAAATAATATGATAAAGACTTTCGCAACACCTCAAAACGATAGCTACAATTTGGCTATTCCAAATAATTACATTGGCAAAAAAATAGAAATTCTATTTTATGCCCTTGATGAGCTGTCAGAACAAAATACTGCTTCGGAAAAAAGTAAAACTATCTGATAAATACAAAGGAATAATAAGCAAAGAACAAGGACAGAACTTAAACGAGCATATCAAACAAATGCGAAGCGAATGTAACAATATTTAATTGACTCTAATGTAGTTTCTGATTATTTTTCGGCTTCTTTTCCTATTTCTGGAATGAAATTAATGGACAAGGTAATTGATGCCGTTCCAAATATTTCTATCATTTCACAACTAGAACTGCTTTGTAGGAAAACCGATGAAACCACTACTTTAAATGTAAAGGATTTTATTGATGATAGTGTTGTTTTAGATATTATCCCAGCTGTAGTTATGCACTGTGTGAAACTACGCAAAATCAAAAAAGTAAAAACTCCTGATGCCATTATTGCAGCTACTGCTTTGGCATACAGCTATACCATTATCACCAACAACGGAAAAGATTTTGATAATGTCAGTGGCTTGTAAATCGTTAATCCACATAAATTATAGTCGTCATTGACTTGGTTTGTGTACTCACTATAGCCGAAAACAGCAATATCTTGAGCGAAAAAATTCAATCGCCAGTTTCGACTCAAATTTTAATCCAAATCCTTATTTCTCCAAGTTCTTTATTCTAGCCAGCAATGGCGGATGTGAATAGTTGAAAAACACATACCAAGGATGCGGCATAATGTTGCTAAGATTGTTGGTAGATAGTTTTTTTAGAGCCAACACCAAAGGCTCATGAGCAAAAGTGTTTTTAGCAAAATCATCAGCTTGATATTCATTTTTTCTTGAAAGCATGGTCATTAGTAAGCCAGTAATGGTCGATATTGGCGAATATAATAATCCAAAAGCTATCAAGTTGAGATGGATTGTGTTTTGCGAAGCTCCCAAAGCCATTGATAAGCTTTCATTAAATACCATAACAGAGAGAATATAAAGCGTAATACCAACCGTTAACACAGAAATTACCATAGTTTGAATAATGTGTTTACGTTTGTAATGCCCCACTTCATGCGCCAATACGGCTACCAATTCTTCAATTGAATGGTCGTTAATCAAGGTGTCGTAGAGTACAATTTTCTTCTTTTTGCCAAATCCAGAAAAATAGGCATTGGCTTTGGTACTGCGTTTTGAGCCATCAATTACAAACAGATTGTCGAGCGGGAAATTTACTTTTTGGCAATATTCCATAATGGCAGTTTTCAATGCTCCATTTTCCAAAGGCGTGAGTTTATTAAATAGGGGCACTATCAACGAAGTGTAAAACATATTTATTACCACCATAAACGCTGAAATTACTATCCAAAATACCCACCAAAAATTTATTCCCAAATATTGAATAAGGTATAGAAGGATGCTGATAATGATGCCACCCACTACTATTGTAAGTGCGTATCCTTTTAATTTATCTATCCAGAAAGTTTTGGAATCCATTTTATTGAAGCCATATTTGGCTTCGATGGTAAATGTGCTATACCACGAAAAAGGCAAGCCCAGCAAATCGGAAGCCATAAACAATACCCCAAAAAAGGCAAGTGAAAGCAAAATAGGGTTGGCTACAAAGCTTGAGAGCCAGCCATTGAGCCAGCCAAAGCCGCCTACTAACAGCATAATAAGTGAGAGAGCAAAAGAAAATGCATCGGAGAAAAAGCCAAAACTGGCTGTTTCGCGTTGGTAGGCCAATGATTGATTGTATTTGTCTGTATCGTAAATTCCCTGAAGTTCTTTGGGAAGTGGCTCGTTTAGGTATTTAAAATTAAGGTATTCTAGAAAGGTTTCCAGTAGATATTCGGCTACTAAAATTATGAGTATGAGGTTTAAAATTGAATTGGGCGACATAAATTGATTTACAATGTAAGCTGCAAAGTAAAGCAATTTCCTTCCCATTTTTTGTACTCAATCTTTTTTGAAATATTTTAGCCAATTCATCAACAAATCAATATCCAATCATGGCTCGCTGCCCATTGATGCCATTCTCGCGATATATTTTCTTTTTATCGAGGCAGCTCATGCGTATCATTGGGTTGTCAATTTTTATTTCTTTCACCTCCCCTACCCCATGAATGGGAATGCCAGTAAGCTTATAATATCGCACTTTATAGCCTTTCAAATCGTACGGAAATGGTGTAGAATACATTTCTGCCAACTTTTTAATTTCTTTAGATTTCAAAATATCTATGGAAATGATGTCGAAATTTTCATCAAGCAACAGCACAGATTGTGGCCTCAA
>CAZMFZ010000116.1:8511-11484 GCA_964565665.1 uncultured Bifidobacteriaceae bacterium
CTTAGATGTACAAATTGACCCAATTCGTGGTAATAAAATATATGATTGGGGTCGAGCGAGTCTTTAACTATATCATTTGAGGCTAATTTTACAGTATCGTATTTGTTGGCTTTGGCATTGAAACATACCTTATAAGTTGGTTTCAAGAAATGGCTCATTTTAAAAGTGAGATAAAGCGAGTATTTCGATTTTATTTTATGATGTCGGTTGGTGAAATATGAATGATTGGTGGTGTCTGATTTTTGAGCTACAACTGCTATCGTACTCGATATCAACATAAACAATACAATTGATGTAAATGCTGAAGTTGTTTGATGTACTAGATTTTTTAAAGGTTTTTTTGAAAAGGAAATCATGAGATTTTTAGTATAGAGTTTTCTTGGTATTGAATATATAAGCTCTAAATTGGTAAAAATTACTTTAACACCTAATTTGGGAAATTTGGTTTTCGATTTAACAAGCATTTGTTTCGATAGAATTAGGTATTTCAATTATAAATCAAATACTGCAAGCAATTAAAATTTCATAATTTTACGAGTTGCTTATTATTCTACTCATTATGGCCTTAATCTTTTCTGAAAGTCCTTTATTAATTCCATTACTCGAATGAACCCTACGCACAGTTTTCAAAAAGTTAAAAGGGGTAA
Organism: uncultured Bifidobacteriaceae bacterium; assembly: GCA_964565665.1. GTDB lineage: Bacteria > Bacteroidota > Bacteroidia > Cytophagales > UBA9547 > CAZMFZ01. The sequence continues at coordinate 9,159 of CAZMFZ010000116.1, forward strand.
GGTGTTATGAATCAAATCTCCAAATAAATAAAATCAGTATCCTCAGAACCGTTCGTCATTCTTTTAGGTTATTTGCACAACGATAGTAAACAATCATTAAAATCAATGCACATTAAAATACCACAAACCCAATATCCTGTAAGTGAACTGATCAAAAACAGATGGAGTGCCCGCTCGTTTACTGGCGAATCACTAGACGAAATCACTTTATTTACCCTTTTTGAAGCCGCACATTGGGCAGCCAGCTCTATGAACGAGCAACCTTGGCTGTACACGTATGCTAATAATGCCGATGAAGCTGCTTTTGAAAAATTTCATAGCTGCCTATTGCCAGGCAATATTCCTTGGACCGCCAAAGCCTCTGTAATAATACTCTGCTGTGCTCAAATGACACATGCAGCAAATGGCAAACCCAATAAATATTCCTTTTTCGATTGCGGATCGTCTGTAACCACATTGCTTTTAGAGGCAGCTCAACACGGGGTTTATGGCCATATTATGGGTGGGTTTGATGTGGAAAAAACCAAGGCTACTTTTGGGTTGGCCGACAATATAGAGCCTGCTGCATTTCTAGTATTAGGCAAATTGGCAGCCCCTGAATTGCTCGAAGAGCCTTTCAAAACGCGTGAATTAACGCCACGATCCAGAAAACCTTTGAGTGAAGTGGTGTTTAAAACTCATTATTAAGCAAAATATAATATAAGAAAAGTCTATCAACCCCATTCAGCCCATAATTATCCATCAATAATTACACATTACTAATTAAAGTCATCCTATCGCCCACCGCTATTTGCCCTTCATGATTGAGATGAATTACATTTTGCCCAAAATAAATGTGATTATTCTTTGTGCGGTATTTGGCTAGGGTTTTCAATGGCTCTGCTCCTTTTTGAGTCGTTAGTTGGTTGATAGTTGTAATTACGCATCTGGCACATGGTTTTTTTACTTCAAATGCTAATCCTCCAATTTCAAAGCTACTAATCTCGTCTTCTTGGTAAGGGGTAAAACCGGAAACTACCAAATTGGGTCTGAATCTGGTAATCGGTAATGGTTCCGATAATCGACCGTTCAAATCATCGAGCGAAGCTTGCGAAATCAACAGTATGGGGAAGCCATCTGTGAAACTGGTGGTAGCTTTAGTGGTGTTGTATCTGGTATCTACCACACGCTTAGTTTCGCTAGGCATATATACAAGACTAGCCTTTAGTTTCAGAAAATCGCTTATCCATTCATCGGCAATAGCATTTACTCTCAGGGCTTTACAAACATCGCTCCAAACTTGAGCTTTTATTTTTTCACCTTCCTTTGGCTGTAAAAGAATAGAAATTTGCGGAAAACCTGCTGATCTTATTTTTAATTCATGTTGCAGAATTTCACATTCAATCAAAGCCATTTTGTTATGTACACGCTGGGTAAGCATTTGCCCTTCGGCATCTACAAACATAAATCTTCTGTCGAAAGCAAAGCCTTTGGTGTCGAGGGCTGTTTGAGGAATTGAAATGCCGCGACAAGATTTGATGGGGTATATCCAAAGTTGGGAAACGTACATGGGCAAAATTGTATATCCAAAATTATAAAATTCTTGCCATTTTTTATTAAAATTATTAGAATGGGCAGTCCACAATAGTGATTTATACTCTGGTAATTTGGCAGAAATATACATGGTTGACGAAGCCTCTTATCTCATTCTGACATGTGTATTTTGTATGTTGATATTTTTTTGAAAGTTATGATTCCCGTTGAAATAGTTGACCTATATTTATAACCATTGTATAAGGTTAGATTACTTGGTTATGAATGAATATTTGACACTTTCTGAAACCTCCGAACTAATTGGTAAGAGCAAAGAAACGCTTAGGCGTTGGGATAGAGAAGGTAAATTGTCTGCTGTCCGTGAACCAATGAGCAATTATCGCATGTATAAACGGCAACAAGTGGAAACCCTATTTGCCGATTTTTACAAAGAAGAAATTGAAGATGCAGTTTCAAATTTTGTTGAGCCAGAAAATGATTATTCTGTTCTTGAATTGTTTGCAGGTGCTGGTGGTTTGGCAGTTGGAATGGAAAAGGCTGGTTTGAAATGTGTTGCATTGAATGAGATTGATAAATGGGCTTGCCAAACGTTACGCAAAAATCGTCCGAACTGGAAAGTGCTGGAAGGTGATATAAAGGGGTTTGATTTTTCCGAATATAAAGATAAAGTTGATGTTGTTACAGGTGGATTTCCTTGTCAAGCATTTAGTTATGCGGGGAAAAAATTAGGACTAGCCGATGCAAGAGGAACCCTGTTTTATGAGTTTGCAAGAGTTGTAAGAGAAGTAAATCC
>CAZMFZ010000117.1:0-11273 GCA_964565665.1 uncultured Bifidobacteriaceae bacterium
AAAATATTATGTATTTATAAACAAAGTTATAAATATTATTTAGAAAATAGATGAATTATATTAAAATATTTGCATAATTGTTTAAGTAATTTTTATAGACTTTGATAAAAAGGAAATAATACATGTATACTATGTAGATATTATTAATTAATTGATAATATTTATTTTAATTATTTAGAAATATATAATGGATTCAATATAATATATATGTTTTATTTTTATAATATAATGATTATTTGGTAAACTATGTGAATTTCAAAATATAATTTTGAGATAATATTTTATTGTTAATTATATTTAATATTATTGATGAATGTTGTTAAGTTTATTTATAATTGTGTCGATTATATATAAAATGCTAATATTTTATAAATGCAATATCAAGAATTATATAGCATACTAGCAAGCATTATTAAAAATAATGTAACGGACGAAGCTTGGCATTGGCTAGAATTAAAAGCGGCTATCGTAGATGATGAAATAGCTTACAATATTGCGTTTGCATCTGTAGTAAAGAAGATGGGAAAGCAAGGGGTTCTGTTGAACAATGTCGAAAAGATAGAGTTTAGTAAATTTAGTGAAATATTATATTTAGAATACTGGACAATTGATAGAATTATAAGGATATGGTTGCTTATGCAATTGGATAGGGTGCAAGAACTGGAATATATACGGAGAATTCAGACCATGTTTATTGCGGCTGATATGAATGAATTGGTAGCCTTGTACTCTGCTTTGCCAATATTGCAATATCCTGAGGCTTGGATTGAACAATGTACAGAAGGCATTAGAAATAATATGGAAATAGTGTTGCAAGCTATCATGTACTTTAATTCATATCCTGCTAATTTTTTAAGTGACTCGGCTTGGAATCAGATGATACTCAAAGCTTTCTTTACAAATCAAGATATTAGTAAAATATGGGCTGTGGATGATAGAAATAACCAAAGTTTAGCTAACATGCTGGTAGATTTTGCTCATGAACGTTGGGCTGCAGGTAGAGAAACACCTATTTATCTTTGGCGATTAGTTGGTAAATATATAAATGATGTAAATTTTGAAACCATTGTTCAGCTATTTGGTACTGGAAATGACATAAATCAAAAAGCAGCCGCACTTGCATGCTACAGCAGCGACTATTTACCAGCAAAACAATTACTAAACAATTACAAACATTTAAAAACTTCGATAGAAACTTGCGAGTTGAATTGGGAATCTATTAATAATATTTAATACCTATTACAATATTTTATTTACAGCATATATTTGTCTACTAATTTCAAAAGTCCCTTGCCCTTTTGGGAAAGGGATTTAATGATTTAGGCAGTTCTCTTTTTTCTATGAAATTTTTCGATCCACACATTCACATGACCTCACGCACCACCGATGATTATCAGGCGATGCACGATGCAGGTATAGTAGCCATCATAGAACCAGCATTTTGGCTGGGTCAGCCACGCACGGGTCTTGATTCCTTTCGCGATTATTACAGCAGCCTTATCGGATGGGAGAGGTTTCGTGCCTCTCAATTTGGTATTAAACACTATTGCACCATTGGCCTTAATTCTCGTGAGGCAAATAATGAAAAACTTGCGGAACGGGTAATGGAAATGCTGCCATTGTATGTAAATAAGGAAGGAGTGGTAGGCATAGGAGAAATAGGTTTTGATGACCAGACGGCTGCTGAGGAAAAATATTACAGGTTACAGTTGCAACTCGCCCTAGATGCTGAGTTGCCAGTGCAAGTACACACACCCCATCGTGATAAGAAAAAGGGAACTCTGCGTAGTATGGATATAGCCGTGGAGGTTGGCTCAAAACCTCACATGGTTATTATCGACCACAACAATGAAGAGACAGTAAAAGAAGTATTAGACCGTGGCTTTTGGGCTGCGTTTACTATTTATCCTTTTACTAAGATGGGAAATGAGAGAATGGTAGAAATAGTAAAGCAATATGGTACAGAACGAATAATGATCAACTCCGCAGCCGATTGGGGCATAAGTGATCCCTTGGCTGTGCCTAAAACAGCTATGCTTATGCAGCAGAACGGTATGAGTGACAATACTATAAAGGCAGTAACGTATCTAAATGCCATAAAGGCTTTTGGACAAAGTGGGCAAATTGACGAAAATGATTTCAATATTATAGAAGAAGTTGATCAAAGTCAAAAATTTGAAGGCAACACCATACTAAGAGGCGGACAGCAACCAAGAATTGATAAAAACTCGATCATAATTAAGTAATGGACAATGCGATAAATTATGTTAGATTAACTAGACCTGCCAACTTAGTTACCGCAGTTTCCGATGTTTTAGCTGGCATTTGCATATCTGGTTATGTTTCTCAGGAGAATCTAGATGTTAGTAAAATTATTCTATTATGCATTTCAACAATTGGTTTGTACGGTGGCGGTGTTGTTTTCAATGATGTGTTTGATGCCGAATTAGATGCCATAGAACGCCCCGAACGTGCCATTCCCAGCGGAAAAGTTACAAAGTTTCAAGCTACTATTTTTGGAATCGTGCTGTTAGTAATAGGTATTTATACAGCATCTTTCAATGTTTTTAGTTTACTCTTAGCTATCGCCATAGTCATCTCAGCCTTGGTATATGATAAATATGGGAAGCATCAATTTTACCTTGGACCATTGAATATGGGGCTATGTCGAGGCTTGAATTTGCTTTTAGGCATCAGCATCGTTACAGATGTAATTATACCTTACAGTTCTTTAGCTATTATTCCCATTATCTACATCGCAACCATCACTATGGTAAGCAGAGGTGAGGTATACGGAAGCAGAAAAAGTATATTGTATATAGCTAGTGGAATGTATGGCGTAGTAATCGCAGGTATTTTTACGAATGCAGCCATAAATGAGGCTATATTATTCACATTACCATTTTTGTTTCTGTTTTCTTGGCTAATATTTACGAGTTTATTTGCAGCCATTGCCAATCCCGAGGGAAAAATGATAGGTAAGGCCGTAAAAGCCGGAGTGATAGCCCTGATAGCTATGAATGCAAGCTGGGCTGCTGCCTTTGGCGAACCATACATGGCATTATTCATTCTAGCCTTGCTACCTCTTTCCATGTATTTAGGCAAGTTATTTGCCGTTACCTGATTTTTTTGCTAGCTATTCTAACTGGTAAATATAGCAGTTTAACCTACTCTCATCTTGTTGCTAGATTTTAAGCAACCGTTGAGCAAATGGGGTAAAACGTTGTGAGTGTGCAATGCATATTGCAAGCATTTCTAATCCACTTTACAGTTCCTATTTGCTTGATTATCAATTAATTAGTAGAATCTCTATTGTTGAAGATACAAATATTCTATAAATATAGCTGTACGTACAAGCCATTGATTTTCAGTCATTTACATTTAATTATTCAAAATATTATATGAAAAGTTATACTATTTTTGATATATTTTGAATTTAGTATATATAATTTGTATTAATTTGTGATAAAGTTAAACTATAACTATAATTTATTCACACAATGAAAAATCAATACAGAAAATTTGCAAAGATATTCATCTCTGCTTGCGTGTTAGGTTTGGGCGTTTTTGCTGCTCAAGCACAGTTAAGTGTTTATGAGGGTTTTAATTATGCCACTGGTACGTCTATAGAAGCTTTTACGGCAACTGGATTTGGTTGGAATACAGAATGGAGAGGGCCAGCAGGAAATAGTGAGAATCAAGCTTCAACTACTACGCCTTTGGCATACCTGGGTTTAAGTGTTACGGGAAATTATATGTCACATCCTGGTTATTCTGAAAGGATTAACAGGCAATTTACCGTACCAGTTTCTCTTCAAAATGCAAATGGATTTATAGGGAAAACAGGTACTTCGGTTTACCTGTCTTATTTATTTAGGAAAAATTCAAACACGGCCAGTTGGTATGGAAATGGGCCAGTAGTGCAGTTGATTAAATATTCAAATCAAAATGATTATGATGCTGAGTTAAATAAATTGGGTGTAGGTGTATTTGGAGATGAAACGGTTTTTCAAATTTTAGGAGGGGCAAATAATTCTGGCGATAGATTTAATTCTTCCACTGCGTTTGCATTGTCAACTACATATTTTGTTGTAGTAAAATATACATTTGCAGCTACTTCCACAACAGTAGATGTTTTTATTAATCCGAGCGTAACTGCGGCAGAGCCTACAGCTACTTTCTCTAGTACTTTCTCAAAAACCTATGAATTTGATGCAGTTTATTTCGGATTAGGTAATGGAAGTAATCAAGGAAATATTGACGAAATACATGTGGGAGATACATGGAATGAGGTAACGCCAGATGATGCAGTTGCAACTGCACTAACTTCTGTTTCTATTACTGGAGTTTCCACTATTAGTACAGATGGTGGAGAATTAGACCTGACATACATTGCCTTTCCTGCAAATGCTACGTTGCCTTTAAGTGCAAAATGGTCAATTTCTGATAGTAAAATTGCGGCATTAATGGCTAGTGGGAAACTTACTGCCATAAAAAACGGAACAATTAATATTACTTTAGAAGTTGGAAATTTAGCAGGCGCTTCCGTTACAACTACCTCTTCTGTTACAATAAGTGGTCAAGTTGAAAATGCAGCTTCACTTTTGGCTTACGAAGGTTTTGATATGCCAGCAAATACAACATTAGTTGGTACAGGCTTAGGATTTGGTTGGGCAAATAATTGGGAAGCTGATGGAAGCTTCGAAGAATATATTACCAAAAACGATGCTCCATTATCTTTCTCTAGTCTTTCTACAACAGGCAATTATTTAGATGTCGGTCGTCCATTTAATAATATACAAAGAAATATTGATTTGGCTACTGCGTTTTCTGGTTATGCTAGCAATGGCTCTTTGGCCAAACAAGGTCAAACTTATTGGTTCAGTGCATTGTATCAGGTAAACGAATTTGATTATTCGCAGATTGCATTGTCAAATAATCCAGCAGTTGCAAACACAGATTTTCAAAATAATTCGTATTTAGGTTTCGGTTATTACGGAAATGACTCCAAGACAGGTGGGGTAGATTATTTGACTTTAAGGTATAAATCTAGCAGCGATATTCCTTCTGCTGCTTTAGAAATTGGAGATGTAATTGTTCAAACGTCAACAGTTTTAGAATTAGGAAAAACTAATTTTGTTGTAATGAAGGTGACTATTGGAGGCGATAGAAGCGACTCTTATCTAGATTATTATATCAACCCTCCATTGGGAACTGAGCCTGTGAACTCAGCCTACAGTTTTGTTTTAACTGCCGTTCCTAATATAAAAAGGTTAATTTTAGGAGGTAATAATGCTCCTTCTGCTTCTTTTGATGAATTTAGAATAGGAACCACGTTTAGCTCAGTGACTCCTAGTGCTCAAGTTCTTTCCATATCAATTTTAGGTAATACTATTAGTCAATTTGCTGGTACATCAACCTTGTCTGTTACAGCCATCCCATCAAATGCAGATAAAAATGTGGTGTGGTCTGTTTCTAATGGGGCTGTTGCTTCAATTTCGGGTTCTGGAATACTTTCTGCTCTAACTAATGGTATCGTAACAGTCACTGCAACTGCTGTTTCAAACGGTATAGTTGGAAATTCAGTATTTACCATTACTGGCCAAGCACCTACCTCTGTTACAGTTTCTCCAGCCACAGGTGTTACTTCGGGTGACAATATCACATTTACAGGAACAGCGTTGCCGGCAAATGCAGCTCAAGGCATTACTTGGAGTGTAAGCAACACCTCACTAGCCTCAATAGGTGCTTCAACTGGTGTATTTGTTCCAAATGCACAAGGTGTAGTTACTGTAACGGGTACTTCTTCGGTTGATGCTTCAAAATTTGGTATGGCTGTAGTTACCATTACTCAATTAAATGTAAAAACGATTGCTCTTTCAGGCGGAAATATTTCTACCTATCAAGGTGTGAGAACTGTTACTGCATCTGTTCTTCCAAGTGGGGCTACTGATAAATCAGTAACTTGGGCTATCTCAAATACTGTGGTGGCAACTATCAATAACTCAGGTGTAATTACAGCATTGACTAATGGTATTGTTTCTGTAACTGCTACTTCGGTTTCTAATCCAAGCATTTCTGGTTCGTTGAATGTTACCATTTCAGGTCAAGCCCCTACTTCAATTTCAATCACTCCAAGTGTAGGAACTATCACTAGTAGTACTTTGGCATTGAGTGCCTCTGTATTGCCTGTATTGGCTAGCAATGCCATTACTTGGTCATCAAGCGACAACGCTATTGCTACAGTAAGTGGCACAGGTGTTGTAAGAGCCATTGCAAAAATGGGTGAAGTTACCATTACTGCGACCTCTGCTGTAAGTGGTACTGTATTTGGCACTGCAACTATCAAAATAAATATTCCAGTAGCATTAACTGGTGTTACCGTTTCGGGTGTGAGTTCACTTATTGCAGGGCAAACATCTACATTCACTACTAATTTCCTGCCTTCAAATGCTAGCGGAACAGTAAATGTAATTTGGTCAGTCAGTAACGCTACAATTGCAACTGTAGATGCTTCGGGTCTGTTAACTTCTTTGAAACAAGGTTCGGTAACGCTTACAGCCAAAGCAACGAATGGAGTAAATACTGTAACAGGAACTAAGATAATTGTGGTTAACGCTTTGCCTCTTGGATCATACTTTATCACACTTACTTCCTCTTCTGCAATTATCGATGCCAATGGTGGTTCATTAATGCTGACACCAGTGGTTCAGCCCGCAGGAATTACCGTTTCAGGTTTTGCTTGGAGTTCCTCTGACGCATCAGTAGCAACTGTAGTAGATGGTATAGTGCAAGCTGTAGGTAATGGAGTAGTTACTATCACTGCCACTTCTTTAGATGTAGCAACCATTAGTGGAATGTTGGAAGTTACGGTTTCTAATCAAGAGTTAGCAACATCTGCATCAGAGCTTTCAAACAAAGTTTCTCTATACCCTAACCCGGCTTCTGAGGTGTTGAATGTTGCGGTAAATGGAGTTTCAATTCTGAATTTAGAAATAATAAATTCTGTAGGTTCTGTGGTGTATAGCCAAGTAGGAGGTTCTTCAAGTATTGGTTTAGCGGGTTTTGCTAAAGGCCTTTATGTAGTCAAAATATTGACTGACAAAGGCTTAGTTGCCAAATCTGTCTCAATCAATTAATTTTAATAATTCATATTCTATAAGAAAAAGTGTCTGCGATTTGCAGGCACTTTTTTTTATGTACTTTTAGAAAAATATTCTGTTTTGAAAAAACTATTTTTAATATCACTCATTTTACTTTTATCATTTTTTACAAGTAATGCACAGGAATATACGTCCAAATATGCCGACAAGTGGAAGCAAATAAACGACAGCATCCGTAATAATTGGGATGATGAATTGAGCAAATCGGCCGATTTGCCCAATCCATACACTGGGGCTTTCAAGTATTTGCCTTTCATGTTTTATTGGGACACCTATTTTATTAACATGGGTTTAAACATTCACAAATACGATGCTGTGGCCAAATTCAATACTGAAAATCTACTTTCGGTAGTAGATAAATATGGATTTGTAGGTAACGCTTCTATTACACCATGGGGGATGAACCGATCACAACCCCCATACTTATCGGTCATGGTGCGTGATGTATATGAATCTAGATTTCCTAGGGATACAAATTTTCTCAAAAAAGCTTATCAAACATTGAAAAAAGACTATCTTTTTTGGACAGATACATCTAAAAATGCGATTGAGCAACACAAAACTGCTGTCAAAGGATTGCAAAGATTTTTCCATCATGCCAAAGATGTAGAGATAGAGCCGCAGTTTGAAGAAATAGCTAGCAGATTTAACTTGCCAAAAAATATTTCATTTGAACAAAAAGTAAAAACTTGTATCCCATATATTGTGGAAGCGGCTACAGGCATGGACTTTACGCCTCGATTTGAACATCGCTGCCCCGATTTTGTGGCAGTAGAACTAAATGCCTTGTTGTATACCTATGAAAAAAACTTAGGCTGGATGGCGACTACGCTCAGGCTAACAAACGAACCTGATTGGAATAAACTTGCTGAAGAACGGAAGAAACTGATGAACAAATATTTGTGGAATGAAAAACGCGGCTTGTATCTGGATTATGATTTTGTAAACAAACGAGGCAGTAAAGTTGCAGCCGCTACCACATTTCAGCCACTCTGGGCAGGGATAGCTACCAAAGAGCAAGCAGCGCAATTAGTCAAAAATTTGCCTTTGCTCGAATCGGAATGGGGAATAGCTACTACCGAAAAATGTGGTGAGATCAAAAATTATCAATGGGGCGAAACCTCTGTTTGGGCCCCCATGCAGACTATTGCAATAATGGGGTTAGATCAATACGGCTACGAAAAAGAGGCTAAAAGGCTGGCACAGAAATATTTAGATTTAGTTGCTAAAAACTATTTCATGCCAGTACCTGAAAGTTTTATATCTGATAAAAAAGAGAAGAAAAGAGTGGTAGGAAAACTATTTGAAAAATATAAAGTAGATGGTACTATTAATGATGATGAATACAAAGCCAATGAAATGCAAGGCTGGTCGGCAGGAACATTCGCTTTTTGCTATCAATATGTATTGACACATTGAAATCAATATCTCTCTTCTATTCCCATACCAAATAGGGCAAAATCGTATTTTACAGGATCTTTGGCATCAAATTGCTTTAACGCCCTTGTGAGTTGCAATGCAGTTTGCCAATCGGTTTGTTTTCTATCAATCAAGCCGAGTTTGCGAGCAACCCTATCAACATGTAAATCGCAAGGACAAACCAATTGTGATGGCTTAATCGTGTTCCAGATTCCGAAATCAACTCCATTACTATCTTTTCGCACCATCCAACGCAAATACATATTCAAACGTTTGCATGCAGACTTTCTTAATGGTGTGGCAATATGTTTCTTTGTACGTTTCGGAGCATCTGGTAATGAGAAAAAAAGATTGTGAAAGCCAATGAGGGAACTCTCCACAGTTTCGCTTTGATTGGTGATTGTATGAGCAAAAGCCCATTCCAGTGAATTGTGGTTGGAATAATAATATTTCAAAAAGTGTATAAAATAGAGGGTGTCGGTGTAGTTGAAGGTGCGGTGAACGAATTTGTGGAATCGTTTCAAATCAGAATCTTGATGCCCAATTACAAATTGATAGGGTGAACCATCCATTAAATCAATTAATTCTTTGCTTTTATTGATGATTGTGATTCGCTGACCCCAAGCTAATACCGAACTCCAAAGCCCCATAATCTCAATGTCTTGCTTTTGGGTAAATAAATGAGGAATTAAAATAGGGTCGTTTTCAATGAAATTGGGGCGATTGTATTTGTGCAGCATTTCATCAAGGAAATATTTGAGGTCGTTTTGATTGAGGAAATCCATGTGATGATAAAAGCATAAAAATAAGCTTATTCGCTTTCTAAAATATCAAACGTACCTATCAAAAATTCATTTAATGGTTCTACTTTTCCAGTGGCTTTAGTTCGTAGCAAAGCCCCGAACCAATTGTTTTGCATTAATTCTGCCGCTTGAAATGGGCTCAAAAGTTCATTTAACATCCCTTTATTTTCGGCTTCAGTAAAGCATTTTTCAAGTAAAGTCAGGTTTGTGGCCAAATGTTGGGTGATTTCTTTTCTGATTTTCTTGCTGCTTGTTCCCAATTCAAGTGCGAGATTGCACATATAACAACCTCTGATTTGCCCTTCATCAAAGCTTTGCTCTATTTGATTCATGTAAAAGTTCTTTATTCTTTCAAACGGAACGAAAGATTTGTCGTGCAAATATTCTTCCATTGAAGTGTGCATAATGTTGCAATATAAATCAAGTGCTTCAATACAGAAATCTTCTTTTGTGTCGAATAAATGGTAAAATGAGCCTTTGGGAATGCCACAAGAATTAAGAATATCGTTGATTCCGCTTGCATGGTATCCGTTTTTCCACAGGTAATACATGCCGTTTAATACTATTCCTTCTTTGTTGTGCTTCATAATAATTTTATATGCCAATAATGAAATAGTGGTATATAAGAGTATACAAATTAAGCAGGGAAGATTTGAAAACTATCAAAAATGCAAAAAAGATAGTCTTTATTATGTAAATGTTATTCAGTAGTAATTTACTGCAAGGCGAATACTTTGAGGTAGACAAGGCTTTTGTTTAATTGCCCCATTACTGAGTTTGCATAATATTTTATTTTGGTGGGTAAAGGTTTGTGTACCAGATGCTCAGGATAGCCCAATGCGGCAAGCTTTCGTGCAAAATCTTTTCTGGTAAGTTTGCCCTCGTGCATTATATCTATGATTTTGGTTTCACTTTGTACTTTGGTTACATATACGGTTTCAATTGCCGTAATTTTTCTTGTAAGCACGTTTGCATCTTCTATAGTTTGCAAGCGATTTAGTATAAATCTCTCTCGATACATGGATTTGTTAGGAATGGTATAAATTCAATTTTACCACCCAAATTAGTATAAAGTATATCATTTGGATGGTAGTAAAAATGGACAGTTAGATGGCTAATTAGATGAAACTCTTTCTATTCTATCTCTCACATATTTGTCTGCACCATCTACATTGTTTTTAAAGTTGTGAGAAAATTCTTTTAAACCATTGGAATAGCTGTCCGACAACTCCTTCATAAGTTTGCCATCATTTCTCTTTAAAAAATAGGCTACAACAGCTCCTGCTGCTGCTCCAATAAACATTGAGCGTATTAAATTCATGATTTTGATTGTTTAAATTCAATATGACAGTTAAAATATCATGCCATCATTTAGCTTTAGTTACTTTTTGGGTGGTAATAAGCAATAAGTGCAGCAGATTTTCATCGTTTGAAAAATGTTATTTGCTAAATGTATAAATGCTCGGATTCATACACATCATCATCACTATCTTGATTTTGAGGGTAGCTATTGATTTGATTTGTATCATTAAGAAGTGATTTCTCAACATTTATTTTTGATACAAAAGCCAATACCATTCCGGCTAAGGTGCTTAACAAAATTGATCTTATTAGAAGCATAATCTTGAATTTTTTGAATTTATATAATTTATGAAAAAATCGTGCCATGAGATAAAAGATGGATTGCTTTTTAATAAAGTATCAAAATAAAATAAAAAAGGCTTGAATGGATTTTACACCATGCAAGCCTTCTCAATCTTTAGAGTACTTAATTACGTTGTGATTTTTCTGTACACCGTAAAGCCAAGTATTAATGCACCAAGAAATAAAAATGCAAAAATTCCAAAGAGGATTTGAGCGATTTGAACTGCTCCAGATTGAATACCTG
>CAZMFZ010000118.1:0-10980 GCA_964565665.1 uncultured Bifidobacteriaceae bacterium
GGGTAGGGGTGGGGTTTTAATTGAGCACAATAATAATAAGGTAGTAGAGATAGATAATTACTTCCCTACTTTACAAATTACGCATTACTAATTAATAATTACACCACTGAGAAATTTCCTTTCAGGTTTATCGTATTTGCTGTCCGATAGTGAAGTTGAATGGTTGCAGCACTTCCCCACTCTCCCTGTCTAGTGCGTACCCGTAATCTACCCCTATCATACCAAAAGCAGGCATGAAAATTCTAGCACCCGCTCCAACGGCTCTCTTTAGTTGAAAAGGGTTGTACTGATCGTAACTACCAAAATTATTTCCCCCTTCTGCAAATGCCAATACATACACCGTTGCCATTTGGCTCAATGAAATTGGGTAACGCAGTTCGAATACAAATTTGTTATACACCACACCTCCACTTGATTTCATTTCTGGATTGTTGGTAAATGGAGATGGCCCTATGGAGTTGTTTTGATAACCACGTAGGCCAATTACATCAGAACCCAATATGAAGTTGAAACCTGACAGGCCGTTTCCGCCTAATAAAAAGCGTTCGAAGGGTGAATAATCTACTGAACTGTTGTACCTGCCAATAAACCCAAAGTGCGCTCTAGAAGCGAAAACAAGTTTGCCTACTACTGGCATGTAAAACGCGGCATCGAACATTAATTTGTAATACTCTACAAACTTAAATTGGTTTGCCCTTCTGCGGTTCAAATCACTGTATTCTAAAGAAGAAATAAGGGAGTAGGGAGGCGTGAATGATGCTGCTAAGCTCAATGACGAACCTTTGCGAGGATACGTAGGGTTATCTACACTATTTCTAGCCAAAGTGTTGGTAAAAACAATACTGTTTGAAACTCCGTTGGGGTACAGTGGAAAAAAGGTATAATTCTCCATTGTGTAATACGAGTACGAAAGGGTGTGAGAGAAAGTGAAATAATCGTCAGGCCATTTTATTCTTCTGCCGAGGCTCAGGGACGTATTGAAGATGGTTAATAAACCTCTATTTGCTGTCTGAAGCTGCCTGGTAGTCGCACTATTTGCCCCAAAACCACCGCCTACGCCAAAGCCTAAGCCCAATCGGTTTAAAGAATACGATGTTGAAAATGTAAGCGACATCGGCTTTCTACCTCCAAGCCATGGCTCTGAGAATGAGGCAGACAAAGATTGATAAGAAGGCCCATTGGCTTGTATTCTTATTGAAAGCTTCTGGCCATCACCAGCAGGCAAAGGCGACCACTTCTTAAAGTTGGTAATGTTTCTTGCCGCAAAATTATTGAAACTTATGCCCGCAGTGCCTATAAAACCATAGAAGCCTCCCCAGCCACCTGACAGCTCTATTTGATCGCTAGGTTTTTCCGCTACAGTATAGTCAATATCTACAGTACCATTGGAAGCATTTGGCTTAGGATTTATGCCAATTTGCTCAGGATCGAAATAGCCAAGGGTAGATATTTCACGCTGAGTTCTTATCAGGTCGGCTCGACTGAATTTTTCGCCTGGTTTTGTACGGATTTCTCTCAAAATCACATGTTCGTTTGTCTTCGTATTGCCACTGATATTAATTTTATTGATGGTGGCTTGCGGCCCTTCGTACATCCGCATTTCAATATCTATGGAGTCTTTTTCAATATTTACTTCCACAGGCTCTACATTGAAAAATAAATAGCCATCGTCCATATACAAAGAGCTTACATCAGCACCTGTAGGGTTGTAATTCAATCTTTTTTCCAGTAAGGCAATATTATAGATGTCGCCCTTTTTTACTCCCAACACTAAATTGAGGTATTTGCCATCATATTTATAATTGCCTACCCAATTGATATTTCTGAAAAAATATTTTTCACCTTCATATAAATTGATTTTCAAGTTCACTAATTTTTTATTGAGCAATGAGGGATAAACGGTATCTCCCACAATTTGAAAATCTCTATAGCCCTTGACATTATAATATTCAATAAGTTTCTTTTTATCTTCTTCGTATTTCGATTTCACAAATTTGCTCCTGATGTGAAATATCCCCAAGTTTAAGTTTCGGGTCTTTTTCAGTTTTAGCCTTAGCTTTTTATCGCTCATTTCGCCTTTGCGCGGCATTACCAAATAGTTAGCATTGTTGAAGGCTGCTGAAAACACATTTGGGAAATCTTTTTTGCGATTTAAATAGCTGGGATTCGCCTCGGTATTGCCAATAAAATCTACTTTATCTACTCTTATTTTCCTGCCTTTATTGATGATAATTCTTAGTGTAACAGTGTTTGAAGATGAATTGGACGAATCTCTTGATTGCTGAATATTTACACGCACATTTCTATAGCCTTTATCGCCAAAATAGGTTTTCACCTTGGTTTGGGCTGCTTTTATCATCACATCAGTTACAATTTTGCCTTTGTTGAGCTTTATTTTTTCCTTCAACTCATCTTGTTCTGTTTTTTTAATACCAAAAAATACAAACTTTGAAAGTCTGGCTCGCTCTTTCAGATATACATCAAAAAAAATATTTTCACCTTCAATTTTAGAAACCCGAAATTGTATATCGCCCAATATGCCCTGATCCCACAATTTTTTGATGGCAGAGGTAATTTGGTCGCCCGGCACTTGCACTTCATCACCAACTTTAAGACCCGTAATGGCAATAATCGCATTTGGGTCGAGGTATTGCGTACCGCTTACAGATATACCGCCAATTTTATACTTGTTTGGTTTTGAATAATTGATAATAGATTCGTCTACTTGTGCTAGAGCTACAAAGGACAAATAGAGTAGGGCAAGGGTATAAAATGCTATTCTTTTCTTCATTAATTCACTTGTTCTGTTAGCACTTGCTCGCTCGTTTTCCCGAATCTGCGTTCGCGTTTTTGGTAATTGAATATTGCTTCGTAAAAATGTTCACGTCTGAAATCGGGCCACAAAGTATCTGTTACATACAATTCGGTGTAGGCCAGTTGCCAAATAAGAAAGTTGCTTATTCTCAATTCGCCACTTGTGCGAATCATTAATTCAGGGTCGGGAATGGGGTAGGAAATGAGGTGTGTGGAAAAACTTTCTTCAGTAATTTCATCTATTTTCAAATTGCCTTCAGCTACTGCTCGGGCTATTTTCTTTACGGCATCTACTATTTCCCAGCGGCCACTATAACTCAATGCCAATGTGAGTACAAGTTGGGTGTTGTTTTTGGTTTCTTCTATGGCTTTTGCGAGCGATTGCTGGCATGAAATTGGCAAATCTATTATATTACCCACTACATGCAATTTGATGTTGTTTTTCATCAATGTAGGTGTTTCGCCTGCAATGGTATTTACAAGCAATTCCATCAGGGCATTTACTTCATCTTTGGGTCTGTGCCAGTTTTCAGTAGAAAAAGCATACAATGTTAAAAACTTTATGCCCAACTCTGCTGCAGCTTCCGAGGCATCTCTTACTGCCTGAATGGCATTGTGATGGCCAAATATTCGCATTGCCCCTTTCTTTTTTGCCCACCGTCCGTTGCCATCCATAATAATCGCAATATGAGTAGGAAGGCTATGTATATCGATTTGGTCTTTGAAATTCATTAGGCAACGCGCTGGTTTTGCAACCTCAACTAGAAAAACGTGGGGAAATTAAGATTGCAAATATGAAATTAAAACCATGATTTTCAAAATTTACCTGAATTGGCGTTGCCAATACTCTGGTGCAGTTTCGCCTTCGAGATGCTTTGGACATTTCAGCTTATAAAGGGTATATGAAACTGTAATTGCCGCATAATGATACCAATCGTTAATGGAATTGTCGTTTCCACTTAGTTTGGCAGAATTTGCATATGGGGAATTGTTGGTAATGTTGTCGAGCTTGTCGTTAAAAGTTTTGCTTGCTGTGTAAATAAAACCCAAATTCCAATAATCGCCCAATTTGTATTTTACTCCTAATCCAAAAGGGATAGCGAAATTGAAAGGGGAAACTCCTCCAGAGCTACTATTGAAAGTAGTAAAATTTGCCAATCCTGCAGTTAGAAACGGACACCATCTGTGTTCATCTTTCGGGAAACGGTAGTTAAGAAAATTAAACTCCATGCTTAAAGATGCTTCAATGGCATTGTTACTGAAACTATAGTTTCGTTTTTTAGAAATCAAATCGGAATAGCTATTGTCGGCAGAGGCAAAGTTTGCATATTTTACCTCTGATCTTGCTACCCAAATATGGCTAAGGTTCATACGGTAAAATAAATTTGCTCCGTAGCGTGTGTTGGCAGGATTTATGCCTCCCATATCGGTACGGACATTAGTAACGCCAACCCCACCTCCGAATTCAGAGAATTGAGCGAATGCCAGATTGGAAGCGACCAACAAACAGAATAGATTTATATAAATAGATTTCAATTATTTGATTTTTGATTATTTTGTATAATTACTCATTACTCATTACTAATTCGTCCTATTATCGAGCCCCCAATTCAATTTTGTACGCAGCGTATTCAAGAAATTGTGATACTCCATTTTTATCAACTTCACCTTGAAATCTTCTTTTCTTACAGCTAATTCCACATTTGCACTTACAGTTTTTGATCTAGAGTCGAGACTTATAAGAAAATTTTTACTTCTGCCTTCAATTTTGAATTTAAGTACACAGTTGTCGGGTACAACGATTGGCCTTACATTTAAATTGTGTGGGCTAATGGGTGTAATTACAAAATTATTGGCAGTGGGCATCAATACTGGGCCTCCACAGCTGAGTGCATAAGCAGTGGAGCCTGTAGGTGTTGCTACAATCAACCCGTCTGACCAATAGGAGTTTAGGAAAACATCATCTATATAGGTATGCACCAATATCATCGAAGATGTATCTTTTTTAAGAATGCCAAATTCATTTAATCCGAAATTCAGGCCTTCAAACACATCTTCATCTGTATCAAGATGAACAAGTGAACGCTCTTCTAATTTATATTCACCAGCTAATAAAGAACTGATGTCTTCCTTTATTTTTTCTTTTGGGGTAATGGCCAAAAAACCCAATCTACCAGCATTGATGCCTAAAATTGGAATTTCCTTGTCTTTTACATGAGTGATTGATTCTAGAAAAGTGCCATCACCACCCACACTAAACATAAAATTTACATTTTCAAGGGGGTGATCAATTGAAAACAATCCTTTTGCATGAGATTTAATCTTTCGTTTAGCTAAAAAATATTCGAAATTTTCGAAAATAACTACTTCTACGCCTCTTATATGCAATTCCTCAAATAATTCTTTGATATACGGAGCGGCATCGTCTTTAAATTGACGGCCAAAAACGGCAATTTTCATTTTAGTTGAAAATGATTGTATGGCGAAATTAAGCTAAAATAGTATTTTAATCACACATTAATTGGATTGATGAAATTAGCAGATTCGAAAATTCACTATTTAACAGCTCAATTTTTTTTATTTTTTGAAATGGTAACCTCCGGCTTATCTATAGTTCCAGTAACGTGCATCGGAATTTTTATTTTTTGAAAAGGGGGAATTCCCAATTTAATAAAATAATTGATTTCATTGTTGAATGAATGAGTGCCTTCAAAATTCGTAATGTAATTGCCCAACTTTACAGTGAAGGGTTTTATGAATACTTTTCCAGCTTTTATTTCAGTCTCGATAGTTGCATCATGTATTTCTTGGTGATGCAAATCATTTTGCTCAGTAGCTTTACTTATTTGGCTCAGTACTTTCAAGCCTTTAATGTTGGCTTTGTCTACACTCATTATGCCACTGCCATTCAATGAATTAAGTATGGGCATTAGTTGGGAATCTAATTCGCCTTTTATTTTGTAATTAACATCTACCAGTGCTCCTGTTTCAGGCCGAACTTGTTTGATGTCAATTTTAGTGTTGTAAAAAAGCTTCATCAGCTTTCGTGTATCAAGTTGGTTAATATCTAAATTCACCGAGAAATGATTAGGCGTGATATTGGCAGTGGAAATGTAAACAGATGCATCAAGGGTGTTGAATGCTGTTTTTTCGAGGTTAATAGTATTCACATTCGCTTTAATGTTTGATACAAGCTTGGAAATTTTGTATTTACCATAGCTCAATTGATTTATATTTAGTGCTAAATCTAAATCAATATTTTCAAAGCTACTGAAATACTTTGCCTGAGGTATTTTTTGCTTAATAGTTGAGGAATCTGGCTTTGCAGTTGGCGAGTTGACATCGGCAAAATAAGTACTGAGGTTTAATGAATCGGCATTTAGCCTTAAAGATGCCTGAATTACCCCTTTTTCATGCATAAAATATGGTATAAAGTTTCTGATTGTTCCATTGAGTAGAAATGCTTGGTTGTGTATGTGGGCATCGAATTTTGAAATCAATATCATTTCAGGTGAAAACACCATATTTCCTTGCTTCACTTTGAAATCTATTTCTGCATCACTATTTATCAAATGCACATCTTTAAGCGATGCTGTGCCGCTTATATATGCTTGTTTGAATTTGTCAGCACTGCCTTTGGCTATTATTTTAGTGTTTACGAAGCCTGTAAGTGTCTGATTGTCAATGCTTAGTAGCTTGCTAAGTTTCGATAAATCAATTTCCGATCGCATGAAAAGGTCAAAATTATAGCGCTTGAAATCTTCCAATTTGCCATACATTTCCAAATATTCATCATCAATATTGAGGTTGAGTTTAGAAAGTTTGAGTGAAGTATTTTGAATAAAGCCAGTTGTATTGGTGAGAATGGTTTCCATTTCTACATTTTTTAAAGAATGGTCGATGCTTGTGCGATTAAAATACCCATTTGAGAGGAGTACTTGCCCTATCATTTTTGGAAATTTGCTAGAATCGGGGTTGTAGATGCCATTTACCGTAAGGTTGGCCAATACATGACCCGCAATATGAATTGAATCAAATTTTAAATATTTATTGATTTCGTGCAGTTCTAATACTGTATTTAATTTCCCCACTATAAATGGTTTTCGAGTGCCAACTATCGTAACCATGCCTGAAATATAATTGCTGTCTAATTGGGCATGAAATTGATTGAGGGTAAATACGGGCTCGGCTTTCGTATTTAATTGCTCGTATCGCATGTCGAGAGAAATATTGGTGATTGGGTTTCCAAGATGATTGTATTTTAAATACCCATTTTTCAAATTGAAATGGGCGAAATACGAAGGTAAAAGCTTTTGCTTGGCATTGATTAGGCCTTTTATTTCTCCGTTTAGTGAAAATTGGCCTCTAGCATCGTAGCTGTTGTAGTCTTTTTTATAGATGCCAGGAATCAAACTCATTAAGTTTTTGAGTTGCGAATCTTCTGTATTGAATTTCAGATCTACATCCAAAGTATCGGTTTTTGGGCTAATGTAACCTACAAATCCAAACTTAAAATCGTCAATTTGAATGGAATGATTATTGAAAGCTAGCCTTTTGTTTTCGGGATTATAATCCAAAATTAAGTCGGCTTTAATAGTGTTTTTATACAAATAAGTTATTTTTCGGTGTTTTATTACCACGTCATCTGTTTGAAATAAGATATTTACATTTTTGGACGTATTGGAAATATCAATCGACCCCTTTAAAAAGAGATTTTGTGCTATGGCTGAAGATTTTTCTGCATAATCTTTGTAAAATAAACTGCCATTTACAATAGAAAAGTAATTGATTTTAAAGTTGAATTTTGAAGTATCAGATTTAAGTGAGGCAGAATCTTCCTGTAACAGAAAACTGAAATTGTCTACTTTATTTCTGTACTGCCTAATATTGACCTTGGGTGAATCGAAGCTTATCTTTTTTACTACATATATATGGTCGAATAGCCAATCATTCAAACTCAGCGAAAAAGAAATTTGGTCGGCCATAAATAATGTATCTGGTTTTTGCCTCACAATGTTGCTCAATACTACAGAATCGAGCGAAATACTCAAATAGGGCAAATCCTTAAACGAACTCAATTTGATGTTTTTGTAAGATGCTTTTCCATTGAAAGAGTCTTCAATAATATTTGCAACTTCTATTTTTATAATATTGTCGAAGAAATTTGGAAGCGACAAATACCCTATTACGCCTACTAAACCTATGGCCCAAATAGAAAATAATATATTTTTTACTTTACGATTACTCACAATGCCGATTTTGACAAATTTAATCAAGTCAAATATTTAGCAGCAGAATAATTGCCAACAGGTGCAAGAAATATTATACTTCAGATTAACGATACCTTTATGTATGCTAATTTTTTGCAATTTTTTCAACAAATAAATGGCAAAATCCCTGTTATCAATCTCAGCATATTTTTTATTTGATTGAATACTTTAAAGCAATTTATTAGGGTTAAATTAAAATAATGTCACAAAAAATTTGAAAATAGTTTTCTATTTTGGTATTTTGGTGAACTTTTGAACCAATAAATACAAACAAATATTACACACTATGGCATTCTTCGACTTCTTCTTATCACCCGAGAAAAAAAAAGGAAAATCGCATCTTAGAAATTTACTATCAATGGCTATGGCTGATGGCAAAATTGACGAAAGCGAGTACGAGTTTTTGGCATTGGTGGCCAAGAAACACAATATTGATACCAACGAACTCGACCAAATGAAGGCTGAAATAGCTCGAAAAGGTGGTTTCGCTATTGAAAAAGGAAACTCAGCCTTCGAGCAGATTTACGAATTAGTGAACATGATGATGATAGACAACAACATCAATCCAAATGAGCTTAAAATGTGTAAAAGCTTTGCCAAACGCATAGGTTTCGCTGTAAATAAGGTTGATGAATTGATTGAATCGGTTGTGCAAAATATTTCTATTGGGCATTCGGTCGAAGAAACTAAAATGCGAGTTTCGTATTTGATAAAAGAGTAGTCAGCATCATTTAGGCCACTATTCAATACTTTTAATAGTAAATTCTACACGTCTATTTAGGGCTTTGCCCTTGGGTGTTTTGTTGCTGGCTACTGGTTTTGTCATGCCATAACCGTTGAATACAACCTTGTCTTTGTTAGCTCCTTTGCTTTCCAAATACTGTTCTACAGATCTGGCTCTCCAGCGTGAAAGTAGCATATTCTTGTCTGCCTTACCTACATTATCGGTATGGCCGCCAATTTCAACTACAATCCCAGGGTTGTCGGTGAGGAATTTAGCCAATTTATCAAGCTCAGGAAATGATTTGGGGTCAAGTACCGCCTTACCAGATTGAAAGAATATATTATTCATTCGAATGGCTATTCCTACCTCTATAGGGGCGATTACCAGATCTTTAAATACTTTGATTTTTGTTTTTTCAAATTTCAAATCTATATTTTCAAATATCGGATAGTAGCCATTTGCCCTGGCATTTATAGTGTAATTATTCGCCAAAGGCAAAAGCATCAAGTAATCACCTGTGGCGCTGGTGATTTCAAAATACGGATAAGGAATTTTATCTGCCTGAATTACATAAGGCAATATATTGGCGAAAGGTTTACCGGTTTTCTTATTGATTACTTTCCCTGTAATTGTTGCTAGCAATACTGATTCTGCATTTTTATCCCCATATAAATCTTGGGTAATTTCCTGATATTCAGATATATCGGCCAAATTTACTGTATCTGCTTTGGTGGTGTATCCAGCAGCTTTGTACTGCAATTTATACTTTCTGCCCCAAGGCAACTTGGCTTCATAGCTTGCTTTTCCTAAGCTAATTTTGGGTTCGTACTTAGTTTGGTCTGCCATAGTATCATTGATGTACAATTTCGTTCCGGCTGTGTATGGCAAATACGATCTGGTAGAAGTAAGCAAGAAATTACCGCCTACTTTGGCATAAGGCAAAGGTGATATATATAAATCTTGTGCTACTTCTATGTATTCTTTGATAGAAGTGGCATCGTAAATTGCGGTATCTGAATTCCAATTTTTTACATTAGGGATTAAGGTATATTTTTTTCCAAAAGGCAATCTTGCGGTATATGTGGCAGAGTCAAAATCTATTTTAATAGAATCAGAGGGCTTTCCATTCAAAAGAATGGAATAGTCTTTTTTAGAAGTAATGGGCAAATTAGTACTCTTATTTACGATTTTTCCTTTCACTAAAACATAAGGATTCAATTCTTTGAGCTTTATTTTGAAAATATCTGTGCCACCTTTGGCTTCGTTTGACGACACATAATAGGCTTCAGTTTGCTTTACATTAACTTTTAAATAGGATTCGTAGCCGGCTGTGTTGGCATTACTTTCTAAAAGTTTTGGGTCTGACCATTCGGAAATATCAGATGAATTTCTTTTGGAGATATAAATATCGTATCCTCCAATCCCATTTTCTCTTTTAGATGAAAAATAGAGTACATTGTTTTCGCCAGCCAAAAATGGGGCTTCTTCACTTGCTGAAAGGCTTGATTTGCCGAATCGAATTTTTCTAACTCTTTTCCAGCCTATATCATCTTTTTCTGTAATGTATAAATCGAGTTTTTTTGTTAATGACGATTTAGACGCAGAAATCACAATAAATTTGCCATCGGGGCTAATGGACGCGTTGAAAGATTTGCCTTTCATCAAGGCATTTAATCCTGAGATATTTAATTTTTCAGGTTTGCTCCAATCTTCGTTTCCTTTATGAAAAATAAGTGAAAGACCTGGAGCATAATAGGTGCCATTTTTTTTGTATTTACCTGATATAAGTATTTGTGAGCCATCGTCATTCATGCCTAATATAGCATTATATCTGCCCATATTTTGCTTAGTTTCAAGCCTTTGAGCTTCGCCCCAAGTACCATCGGCTTGCAATTCTGAAAACCAAATATCTTGAGTAAGGTGGCTTCCAAAAGAATTGTCAGGATGGTTAATTCTTACAAAATACAACATGGCACCATCGGGTGAAATCACTGGGTTTATTTCGCTAAAGGTTGAGTTTACTTTTTCGCCAAGGTTTTGTGGTTTGAAACTTTTTTGGGCATAAGCTGTCGCAATCACCACAAACAAATATAAGCTTACATACAATTTTTTCATTAAAATAAAATTTTGCTTTGCTAATTATAATACTACTATTTAATATATTTTCTACTC
>CAZMFZ010000119.1:0-7062 GCA_964565665.1 uncultured Bifidobacteriaceae bacterium
ATACTCTGGCATTAAATTGTAAATCTTTAATATGATGAAACATAATTTTAAAATTATAGGTGGAAAACTATTACTCAAGCTTTTATAAAAAACTATGCCATAAATTGGCCATTGTATTGTTTCCGTTCTGGCTCTAAAGTCCCCTTGCTAGAGATTTGGAAGTAGTAGTAGGCCTGCAAATCCTTTTATTTCAATTATATCTCCTCTTTTCAACTCAAAAATAATATCTGAGGCTTATTTGTCAATTGATAAAGCAAAACCCAGGATTTCATTATCAGAATTCCCTAATCCTGTCTCAGTGCAATGTAAGTTGTATCTCTATGATTTATAAATACTTTGTTTTCTATATCGATACCGTATGTAGTGTATAAAAGTGATTGACTCCAATCGCCAATAAACATGGTTTTAAATGATACCTGTTTATTGTCAAAATCTTCTACAAAACTCTGATTGCATAATTTTTTATAATTTACATTAGAAAGTTGAGCAAGGCAATTTTGTTGTATTGTGCCAATTAACGCAAATACAATAACCAATTCGAAAATAATTTTTTTATCATAATAAGAAATATTGATTGGATTCGTCCTACTTTGCCCTGGTTGATGTTCTTCACCAATTAGCAAATTTATTAAGTGTTGGTTGGTGACGCTTCGTTATCACCAACTAAGGCACTGAGTTTGTTGAAAGCCACTCAAAGCATTAATTGTAAAGTGGATTTACTACTTTTTTATAGAACAATAAAATCAATGCCTCAATATCTTAAACTCTGTTCTGCGGTTTATTTCCCTGCCTTCAGGCTCATCATCGTTTGATGCCAATGGGCGATCTTCCCCATAGCCTATAGCCGTAAGTCGGTCGCCACCTATTCCTTTGGCTGTTAAATACAGCATTACGGCATCTACCCTGCGTTGTGAAAGCACACGATTATAATTTGGCATTCCATAACTATCGGTATGCCCACCAATTTCCAATGCCACATCAGGATGGGCTTTTATCCAAGCTACGAGTTTGTCTAAATATTGAAAAGACTGTTTTTTTATTATCGCTTTATCAAAATCGTAGTAAATATTTCGGAGAATAAACGATTCGCCTACACTCACTTTTTTCAGGTGAAATTCTTTGTTAACCGATTTAATAGTTTTGCCGTTGGCGGGAATAGTCACTATCAAGTTGATGTATATATAACCTTGCTTTGTTACCGTAATTGAAAATTTAGATGGTTTGGTTTGCGATATTTCAGTACTGAATATGCCGTTTTCACCTACATCTACCACATCTACTACATTACCTTTCAAATCATTGATTACAATTTTGGCATCTAAAGGCATGCTGGTGTAATAGTCAGATACTTTTCCTTTAAAAACTGATGGATAGGTGTCGCCTATTTTCTGTGGAGGTTTGGTGGCAACTCCCTTTTTTGTGTTATTCTTTATTGGTTTTTTTGTAGCATTATCAATATTGGCTTGAGTAGAATCTTCTATTGGCTTAAACGGAACATCTTTTTTTAGGCTTTCAGCAATCGCCTTTTTTATAATAGAATCATTTTTTTGAATCTCTTCTGGTTCAAGATGTATAACGTAAATGTCTTTATCGCCAAATCCATCGCCTTTGGCAGAGGCAAAATAGCCAGTTTTGCCATCTCCGGTAATTACGAAGTATATATCATCGTCAGGTGAGTTTACTGGGTATCCCATGTTCGCAGGCTGCGACCAAGTTTTTTTACTACCATCAAATACCGATTTGTAAATATCGAAGCCCCCCATCCCTTTGTGTCCACGCGAGCTGAAATACATTGTTTTGCCATCAATATCTATGAATGGGCTGTCATCGTCATACTCAGTATTAATTGTTGAGCCAAGGTTCATCGGTTTTGTCCAGCTGCCTGCTTTGTCAAGTTCTGCTTTGTAAATATCTAACCCTCCAAAACCACCAGGCCTGTCGCTTGAAAAGTAAAGTATTTTACCATCATAAGAAATACCCACAGATGGCTCTTTGTAGTGCGAATTTACGAATTTGCCCATGCCACTAGGCGTACCCCATTTGCCATCAGGTTGCAGCTTACTTACATATATATCTCCTCCATTATCTGGCTTATACAAAAACAATTCTTTACCATCAGGCGAAATACCTATGCTGGCATCGTGAGTTTCTGAGTTGATAGGCTTTTGCATATTTTTTGGTGATGCCCATTGCCCATTTACTTTTTTGCTCATCCATATATCTTCGAAATACTCGTTATCAACATCTTTATTTTTGCCCACACCGCCATTTCTTCGCGAAGTAAAAAACATGGTTTGATTATCGGCTGTTACAGCAGGTGCATAGTCGGGATATTCACTATTCACCACATCTTTAATATTGTCAATTTTATAGGCTATTTTGTTGCCGTAATAGGCATTGCCGTTTATACATTCATATATTGCGCGATCGGTTTTAATTACTTCATCCTTTACAGATGAGGTCAATTTCAAAGCCTTGGCATCATTTATATTTTCTTTGTATTGCTTATAAAAGTTAATAGCTTCTTCAAATTTACTACCAAGTTGATAGCCTCTTCCTATCATATATAGAATATCAGGGGCTACCTCAGCATTGAGTTTATAAGCCTTTTGCAAATAATTAACCGATAGCTCTTTTTGAATGGTTTCTAGATAACATTTACCTGCCATAAAATTAGCAGTAGTATTCTCAGGATTCATTTCTATGGCTTGCAAATACACGCCCAAGGCATCTTTTTTATCACCAAAGCCATACATTTCATCGGCAAGCTTTACTAAATTTTCATCTACTGCCTGTGAGAATGCAGTAATACTATTAAATGTGAGAAATATGAATACTATCCTGATTAGAACCTTGTTCATCGATTAGAATTTCATTTACATAATGATAAAACACAAATATATAGTTTTTTAAAATAATAGCCCACGGTGTTTCAAACCGTGGGCTATTACAATCCTTTTTAGGATGTGGAAATTTCGAAAACTGTTATTTCCTATACTGTTTCAATGAATTTACCAATCCAGGATTTAGTTTTTCTACATCAACTCCTTTGGCTTTTAATTGATCAAGATATTCAATTGATTTCTGATATTGCCCTACGTAATAATAGAGTACTGCCAAATTGATATAAGTATCATTATACGCGGGGTTAATTCTAACCACATCAAGCCAAAATTTCTCAGCATCAGCAGGGCGACCTTTTTGATAAGCCAATACACCCATGCCAAATTTAGCTTGCCAGAAGTTAGGGTCACGGTTTATGGCTTTCATATACCAAACCTCAGCATTGTCTAAATCGCGTTTTTTCTCATAAATCCTAGCCATGTCTGTTAAGAAAACAGGCTGAAGAGAATCTACTTTTAATGTTCTTCTGTAGCATCTTTCAGCTGAAACTAAGTCGTTTTTGGCTTCATAAGCCTTGCCCAAATCGCTAATGGTATTTACTTCTTGTACGTTCAAATCTACGGCACGCATAAAGCTTATTTCGGCTTTGGCCAAATCGCCCGAGTCGTAATATACTTTGCCCATTCCTCTAAATACTTGTGAAGAATTTGGTGCCCCTTCAATGGCCTTCTTCCAAAATGCTTCTGCATCTTTGAAATTCCAACTGTGCATGATTGTATACACAATGTAAATTACAACCCAACCCGAAAGCCCCCAAACAAAATACTTCTTAAGCTGTTCTCTATTTCCTACAGCAAAAAAGCTGCGAATCAACTCGTTCATTAGCACCACCAAAGTGATAGCAGGCGTATGGAAACGATGCTCTAAATAATCGTAACGGCCAAAATCTGCAAATATGAATATGGTAGATGGGCCGAAGAAGAGCAGCATCCACACCAACCAAAATATAACAAGATTGTTGTTTCTTTTCTTCGCAAGCACAAATAATACCACCCAAACTACAAGTACAACACAGCCAACAACAGTGGAGAATACCGAAAATTTGGGGAAATTGGCAAGATTGAGCGGAAAGGAAAATTTACCAATATATTCCGGCCAATCTTGAATATTTTTCAACCAAGAATCGCCATAAATGATAGAGGTAAATCGTGTTCCATTTTTATTGGCAAGCTCCAAAGCTTCGGCTCTGATGGCAAACCATATCAAACCGATAATGCCCCAGCCTGTGCCTGTAATCATTATTTTTTGGAAATTGGCTTTCCAATCTACCAACAAAAAGAAATAGGCAATACAAATAAATGGAAATAATGCAGAGGTTTCTTTAGTATACAATGCCATGGTAAAAAGCAACCAATGCAAGAAAATATTGATGAAACCACCTCGCTGCATAAAATTAATAAGGTAATTGAACGACCCAATTACCAACATTGTAATCATAGGGTCATTCCGACCCGGAATCCAAGCCACTGCCATTGTCCACATGGGGTGGGCTGTGTAAATCAATGTAGTAAGCAGTGCGTAAATGGAATCAAACTTTAACTTTACCAAAAGCTTGTAAAGTGCGAAACAAGATATTAAATGGTAAAGAATATTGGTGACATGATAGAAAAATGGGTCGGTTTTGGTAAACTGATAATCGAATATCAATGAGCCAAATAGCAACGGGCGATAATAATCTAATACCCCAGATTCTTTAAAACCACGGGTAAAATTTTTAATATCGGCAAAATATTGGGCATAGACTACAAGGAAAAAACTGTCATCAAGCCCTGAAAACTGAAACCAAAGCGATTGTGCATAGCACACAAAGCATACGCCCATTATCCAAAGATAGGGTATAAGTGTTTGTAGCAATGTTTTTTGAGGTTGGATTGATGCTACTGGTTTTTTTGCAGCTGGGAAAACTGTTGATGTTGACTTTGTGGCCGAAGTCGATGCCACTTTTTTCTTTTGGCTCATTATTATTAGTAAAATTAAAGCGTCAGAATTGGGTTTTTAAAAAATTTGCATTGCAAAACTAAGGAAAAATATAACATTACTCATTGTAACTTAACTATTGAAAAAGCGAATAGGCTATTTTTAGAAGAAAAATAACGCATTCTTTTTTCAACTATTGCCTCCGTAGCACAAATTGCAACTTTAAATAGGATTGGAGGCTAATATTTTTGGAAGAGTACCACATTACATTATCATTTCACACCTGTACTTCCATAGCCCCCGGCACCTCTATCTGTTTCAGAAAGTTGCTCCACCGCTTCCCAAACTATAGTTTCATGTTTTGCCACTATCATTTGTGCTATTCTTTCGCCTGATTTTATTTCGAAACTTTCATTTGATACATTCACCAACAGCACCTTCAACTCACCTCTGTAATCTGCATCAATAGTTCCGGGGCTATTCAAAACTGTGATGCCATGCTTAAATGCCAAGCCGCTTCTGGGGCGAATTTGTGCTTCATAGCCTTCGGGAAGTTCTATGGAAAGTCCTGTAGGCACAAGCTCTCTTTGAAAAGGGCTTAGAATGATGCTTTCAGCAATATTAGCCCTCAAATCTAGCCCTGCAGATAGAGAAGTTTGATAAGCTGGCAAAGCAAATTGCGATTTATTAATTACTTTTATTTGCATGATTTTATTAACCTTAATCCCAAACTAGCCTAGCTTAAAAATTCAATACCCAAGGGTTGATAAGCAGATACACCTGGATTTATTGACACAAAATGAAATTCTATACTTTGGTTTTAAACACAAAAAGCCCCAATGAAGGAGCTTTTAATGTATCTTGTATTGAGTTATTAAGCGTTTTGTAAAGGTACGATTGAAACCGTACTTTTATCATTTTTGCTTTTTTTGAAATGAACCAATCCATCAGTAAGAGCAAACAAAGTATGATCTTTGCCAATACCAACATTAAGTCCCGGATGATGAACTGTACCTCTTTGGCGAATCAATACATTGCCAGAAATAGCCAATTGACCACCATATATTTTTACGCCTAAGCGTTTGCTTTCCGATTCACGTCCGTTTCTCGAACTACCTACACCTTTCTTGTGTGCCATGGGTATTTAATATTATAATTTTAATAAATAATTATGCAGTAATTGATTCGATTTGAAGTTTGGTCAGAGCTTGTCTGTGACCAACTGTTTTTCTAAATCCTTTTCTTCTTTTCTTTTTGAAAGCGATTACTTTATCGCCTTGCAAGTGGTCGACCACCTTTACGGTTACCTTTGCACCTTTCACTACCGGAGCACCGATTGAAAGTTTGCCACCATTATCTAATAAATATACGTTTGAAAAATCAACTGAAGCTCCCACTTCATTTTCCAATCTATTTGTATATATATAGCGGTCTTTTTCTACTTTGTATTGCTTGCCAGCTATTTCAACTATTGCGTACATGGCTTTAATTTTAAGGGGTGCAAAGATAGGCAACAAACTGAAATAAAAAAATATTTTTATCTAAATAACTGATGTTGCGAAAACCCAAGTCTTTTTGAGATCTTGGAATTAATAAAATGAGCAAAAACAATGCTAAACTCCTTCCGCTACCACTTCCTTTACATCAGGAATCATGGTGGTGAGCAAGCGTTCAATACCCGATTTTAATGTCATGGTGGATGATGGGCAACCGCTACATGAGCCTTGCAGAAGTACTTTTACTACACCCTCATTAAAGGAATGAAAGGTGATGTTGCCACCATCTGATTCTACGGCAGGGCGTACGTATTCATCCAATATGCCTTTAATTTTCTTGACCACTTCAGGGTCGTCAGGATTAATATCAGAACTTAATTCTTCTAAAAACAAAGGCTTACCTTCCTCCAGAAAACCTTTGATAAAAAGCTTTAATATACTTTGAATTTCAATCCAATCTATGTTTTCATCTTTAGTAACGGTAACAAAGTTGGATGAAATGAAAACGCGTTTTACAAAATTGTAGCGAAACAAATCTAAAGCCAATGGGCATCTTGATGCTGCCATAGGATCGGGAAAATCTGCACTTTTACCCTCAGGCATAAGCATAAAATTCACCACAAACTTCAAGCTGTTTGGGTTCGGATTCGATTCGGTATAAATATTTACAGTTCTTGCTTTTTCTTCCAACGTTTCCATTTTTTGAATTGTTTTATTTTGTTAACTCAACACTTGTACCCACAAG
>CAZMFZ010000119.1:7072-10740 GCA_964565665.1 uncultured Bifidobacteriaceae bacterium
GTATATATATTGACAGTTTTTGAGTTTTCTGTGAGTGCTTCCATCTGTATTTATTTTAATATTTTAAACTAACACTTTTATATAATAGAAATGTTCATCCACATTTCAGGTTTTGAGCTTGTATTTAAAATATGCCAACTTTGGGTTGTTTCTAGCTTAGCTTTAAGCCATTCATATTTATATTACTTCTTCTCTCTAATTCAAATAAAGCACAAAAATACTTTATTCGCGGGCAGTTATCAAAAATAATGAATGAATATTGCTTATTGTTTTGCTAAAGCGTATTTTCATTTTAGCTTTGCAATCCATTTTTCACCACCTTAGCAAACAAGAATCAAAAGCATATTTATGGCAAATATTGGTAAAATCACCCAAGTAATAGGCCCTGTGGTAGATGTTAGTTTTGAAGCTAGCCGCAAACTGCCCAACATTCTAGACGCATTAGAAATAACCCGCCCAGACGGCACAAAATTAGTATTAGAATGCCAACAACATTTGGGAGAAGACAGAGTTCGTACAGTTGCCATGGAAGGTACTGAAGGGCTATACAGAGGTATGGAGGCCGTAGATATGGGTACTCAAATTAGCGTACCTACTGGAGATCAAATCAAAGGCAGACTTTTTAATGTTACAGGCACTCCCATTGATGGCCTAAAAGATATACAAGAAGGAAAAAGACTTCCTATTCACCGTGCTGCTCCGAAATTCGATCAATTAACTACTTCTACAGAAATACTTTTAACAGGTATCAAAGTAATTGATTTGATAGAGCCTTATGCGAAAGGTGGTAAAATTGGATTGTTTGGTGGCGCGGGTGTAGGCAAAACGGTATTGATTCAAGAATTGATTAATAATATTGCCAAAGCTTATGCAGGTGTATCTGTATTTGCAGGTGTAGGCGAAAGAACGCGTGAAGGAAACGATTTGCTTCGTGAAATGATTGAATCAGGCATTGTAAAATATGGCGAAGCTTTTACGCATTCATTGGAAGAAGGCGGTTGGGATTTGACAAAAGTTGATTATAATGAATTAGAGCAATCTCAAGCAACTTTTGTTTTCGGGCAAATGAATGAGCCACCAGGTGCTAGAGCTCGTGTAGCTTTGACAGGTTTATCGATTGCTGAATACTACAGAGATGGCGATGGCGATGGCCCAGGGAAAGACATTCTTTTCTTTATTGATAATATATTCCGCTTTACTCAAGCAGGTTCGGAGCTTTCGGCTTTGCTTGGTCGTATGCCATCTGCAGTAGGTTATCAACCTACTTTGGCTACAGAGATGGGTGCTATGCAAGAGCGAATCACTTCTACGAAGAAAGGCTCAATTACTTCAGTACAAGCAGTTTATGTGCCTGCTGATGATTTAACAGATCCAGCCCCAGCTACAACTTTCTCGCATTTGGATGCTACTACTGTACTTTCAAGAAAAATTGCAGAATTAGGTATTTATCCTGCGGTGGATCCTTTAGATTCTACTTCAAGAATATTGACTCCTGAAGTGGTGGGTGAGGAGCATTACCGTTGTGCACAAAATGTAAAAGAACTTTTGCAACGCTACAAAGAGTTGCAAGATATTATTGCGATTCTTGGTATGGATGAGCTATCTGAAGACGATAAATTAGTAGTATATCGCGCCAGACGTGTGCAACGTTTCTTATCACAACCTTTCCATGTTGCCGAGCAATTTACAGGCTTGAAAGGAGCTTTGGTTGATATTAAAGATACGATAAAAGGCTTCAACGCCATCATGGCCGGAGAATACGATCATTTGCCAGAAGCAGCTTTCAACTTGGTAGGAACCATAGAGGAAGCCAAAGCTAAAGGAGAAAAATTGTTAGCAGAAGCGCAATAATAAAGCCCCTCTCCAACAATGCCCGAAGCGGAGAGGGCAAAAAACAATCCAATAAAGCTTTACCTTTAGAACTGATTAAGCAAAAAAATATGCACGTAGAAATAGTAACACCCGATAAGAAAGTATTTGAAGGCGAAGCTGATGGTGTACAATTGCCTGGCACATTGGGTTCTTTCGAAGTATTGAAAAACCATGCTCCTATTATTTCTACTCTGAATAAGGGAAAGGTGAGAGTGAGGACTGGTAAGGACGCCCAATTTTTTGAAATAACTGGTGGCTTGGTAGAAGTTCTGCACAATAAAGTAATTGTGCTTGCTGAATCAGTGGTAGCTTAAAAACTATCTGTATTCAATCTCTAAAAAAGTTAAAATAAAGACAAAGGGAATGTCAAATAAGACATTCCCTTTGTTTTTGCCTCTACATTTTTACCCACACAGCTCCTTTCTGAGCTGATTCAACTGCCTTTTCTACAAATAACATTCCTCGTATGCCTTCTTTTATAGTTGGGAAATCGTAGGTTTCATAATCATGGGTTTTGCCTTGTATATTGGCACGTACTGCCATTGCAAAATTCTTATAAATATTAGCAAAAGCCTCTAAATATCCTTCAGGATGCCCAGCTGGTGTTCTGGTATTGGCAGGAGCCGCTTTTGAAGAAAGCCCGTTGCCTCCTGTTCTTAATATTTGCACGGGTTTGTCGAGCATTTTTAGCAGCAACGTATTGTTATCTTGCTGTTTCCATTCAAGCCCACCTTTCTCCCCGTAAATTCTGATATTGATATTATTTTCTTCTCCTGCACATATTTGGCTGGCATGAAGCACCCCTTTAGCTCCATTTTCAAAGCGAATAAGCACATTGCCATCATCATCAAGCTGGCGACCTGGAACGAAAGTAGAAAGGTCTGCACATATTTCTGTAATGTGTAGGCAGGAAATGTATTCGGCCAAATTTTCAGCATGAGTGCCTATATCGCCCATACAACAGCTTATTCCGGCACGTTTTGGATCGGTACGCCAATCGGCTTGCTTGTTGCCCGAGGTTTCTATAGGTGCAGAAAGCCAACCTTGCGGATATTCTACAACTACTTTTCTGATTTTACCCAACTTTCCTACTTTTACCAAATACCGAGCTTCTTTTAGCATTGGGTAGCCGGTATAAGTATGTGTCAATCCAAATAACAAGCCAGATTTACTTATTACTTTTTCCAGTTCTATGGCTTCTCCCAAACTAAAGGTTACAGGTTTGTCGCATATCACATGAAAGCCATTTTCAAGCGCCATTTTAGCTGGCTCAAAATGTAGGTTGTTGGGTGTAACTATCGAAACCACGTCCATACGCTCACTTTCAGGCAGTTTGGCTTCCATTTCAATCATCTCTTGAAAAGTACTATATGCTCTTTGAGGATTAAGAAATAGTGCTTGGGCGGTCTCTTTTGTTTTTTCAGGATTGCTACTAAACGAACCGCAAACCAATTCTATTTGACCATCAATATTAGCAGCAATGCGGTGTACTGCTCCTATAAAAGCATCGATAGATCCGCCTACCATGCCCATTCGTATTTTCCTATTCATATATTTATTGATTATCCTAGATTATAGAGGAAAGCTGTTTCTATGGGTCGGCTCAACCGTTAATCCGTCCTTGGTGGAGCAGCTTTGGGGCGCCTCTTCCCCCGATGTCACGGGTACCAAATTGCCTCAACTGAACACACTATTCTCCTATCTGGTACGATCACTCTTGTCTCTTCCATTCATCGCCAACAATGCGCCATGCTCCGATCTGACTATTGTACGTGAGGGCATGAATGATCCAGTCG
>CAZMFZ010000120.1:0-10653 GCA_964565665.1 uncultured Bifidobacteriaceae bacterium
ATTGATAATTAAATAATAAGTGGCATACTCTTTACCAATTTCAATCGAGACAACATTTTCTCCATTTCTTTTTTCTATAGAAATAGTTCCATTGGGATTTGGGTAAATATCCTCTGAGTCTATATTTTTTAATATATAAGAAGGTATCATATTTAATAAAGATATTGTGTTATTAATAACAATTTCTGTTGGTTCATACGCATTATATCCATCCCAATTTTTCCCGATTTTAGAAAAATTATTTATAGTGACTGATAAATAATCAATTCTAGTATCAATAACCGATTCTTTAGTCAGATTAATAGTTCTGAAAATATTATACAATTCGTAGTGTTCTTCTTTCAGAAGATATTGTGTACTTGGCGCATCTCTGAAAAAGTCATAATTATTTTTAGGCCCTTTACCATTTAAGGTTTGAGGTATGATTTTTACAATTTCAAGAATTTCTTCCATCAGAATTTTATTTTATACCAATTAAGTCTAGTACTTCTTCCTTTAAAGTCTCTTTTAAAAAAACCTTATTTAGTAAATGAAGTTTATTATAAAAGTCTTTCATTTGATTTTCTTCAATACACAGTGATTCCAAGCTTTTAGGCTCTGGTAGCAGCATACTCGCAATATGAATAAGGTACAAATTATATCTGTTGGTTGCAATTTTTCGAGAACCTACATTGATGTGTTGCTTGATAGAAAAAGATGCCAGTTCTGAGTCGAAGTTAGAAATAAAACTCCAATCGTCTTTAGAATCGCAAATTACTGGGGCTAAATATTTGCTTTCAGTATTAAATATTTTTTCAATTGGTGGATTACTAGAATCTAGCCAATCAAATTGGTCAATATAATTTAATGAATGACCACTCACATAAATACTTTTATCTATTTTGCTGATTATTGATAAAAATTTGAAAACCATTTGATAAAAGTTGTCCCATGCTTTATAGTTCATACAATGAATAGAAAGGACTTGATTCGGGCTTTTAGTGGGCTGATACCTAATCAACCACTCTAACTTAGCGTTTCTATATGCTTCGAATTGAAAACCTTCTTCATGGGCTGTATATTTTGAGGTTTTAACTTCATTTTCATTTAAATCTAGTGCAACTTCTATTTCCTTCAAAATCCTAAAATTTTGAAAAGTGTCACTTAACTCTCCACCTTCAAGAATTAAAACTTTATACCTATTTGGTTCAAAAATTTTATTTGGAAGAAATATCGAAAAAATAGCCTCAGAAATTGAGTGTTTATTATCGTTATTAAAAGGTATTAATTTATCTTCTAAATAATTCATTGAGATGTCAAAATTAGATTCCTATTCAAATTAAATGAAATAGTAGCCATTATTCAAATTTTTAAATAAATATTGAACAAACTACCCCAACTTATACTGCACACCTTCAATCTCTAAAATAGATTTTATAAATTCATTGGAAGGGTTCACCTTAAATTTTCTAGAAAAAAGCTCTACACTCATGCCATTGTAACTGAGCAACATACGCAAGTCGCAGCCACCCGAATTGCCCGAAATCAAATCTTCCAGTAGTGCAATAGTTGCTTTATCTACCGTTTCAGGATTGATGGTAATTTGTAAACGTTTGGCTCGTTTTTTCCGCACATCTTGTAACAATTCTATGTTTGTTGGCTTCACTTCAATAGTGCCAATACGGAATTTGCTCTCAACAACTTGGCATTTGAGAAACAAAAAAGTGCCCACCGATAGCCATTGCCTGTACTTAATATATTCTTCGCCAAAAAGCATTATTTCCAGGTTGCCATTGTAATCTTCTATGGCTAATCGCCCGAATTGCTTGCCATTTTTGGCTGTTTGCTCCGATGCTTTGGTTACTATTCCGGCTATCGTTACTTCTTTATTTATATAGCTTTCTACTTTATCTAGCGTACAGGTGCAGAAATTGTCCATTTCTACTTTGTATTCATCGAGTGGATGGCCAGAAATAAAGAAACCCACCACTTCTTTTTCCAATCGCAGTTTTTGAATATCGCCCCAAGGTTCTACTTTGGGTAATTTGGGATTTGATATGGCCACATCCATACCCATGCTGCCGAAAAGTGAATTTTGATTGTTGAATTTCTGCTCCTGCACTTGCTGGGTATGGCGAATGATACGTTCGATCATATTCACCTCTTCCCCTTCTTCTTTGTAGAAATAAACGGCACGATGCAGATCTGCAAAACAATCGAAAGCTCCACCTTGGGCAAAAGATTCAAATGTTTTCTTATTCACCACCCTCAAATTAAGTCTTGAGGCAAACTGAAATATATCTTTATAAGGGCCGTTTTTCTCTCTTTCTGAAATTACTTCATTCACCGCTATCTCGCCTGTACCTTTGATAGCCCCAAGTCCGAACCGAATTTCTCCTTTTTTATTCACCCCAAAATCGAGCAAACTTTCATTTACGTCTGGGCCTAATACCTTGATATTCATTCGCTTGCATTCTTCCATAAAGAAAGTTACTTTTTCTATGGCATCTTTTTCATTGGTGAGGTTGGCCGCAAGGTATTCGGCAGGATAATGGGTTTTGAGCCATGCCGTTTGGAAAGCCACAAAAGCATAGCAGGTAGAATGCGATTTGTTGAAGGCATAGGAAGCAAAGGCCTCCCAATCTGTCCATATTTTCTCTAATTTTTTAGGGTCGTGACCTAATTTTGCAGCATTTTCTATGAATTGAGGTTTAAGTTTGTCGAGTGTCTTGCGGTCTTTTTTACCCATGGCTTTACGCAGCACATCGGCATCGCCTTTGGTGAAATTGGCAAGCTTTTGCGACAGCAGCATCACCTGTTCTTGGTAAACGGTAATACCATAAGTATCTTCCAAATACTCTTTCATGTCGTCTAAATCGTATGTCACGGCTTCTTGCCCGTGTTTACGTTTGATAAAATTAGGAATATACTCGATAGGCCCCGGGCGATACAGTGCATTCATGGCAATGATGTCTTCAAACTTATCGGGTTTCAAATCTTTCATATACTTCTGCATACCCGGGCTTTCAAATTGAAATATTCCATTGGTATCGCCTCGCTGGAAAGTTTCTAAAGTTGGTTTATCTGCCAAGTCAATTGCCTCAATATCTATGTCTAATCCATGATTTAGTTTGATGAGTTTGAGTGTGTTTTTAATGATTGTAAGGGTTTTCAAGCCCAAAAAGTCCATCTTTATTACGCCTGCATCTTCGATGATACTACCTTCATATTGTGTAAGTAAAAAATTAGAATCCTTGGCAGTAGCCATCGGCATCATCTCTGTGAGATCTGATGGTGCAATGATTATACCTGCTGCGTGAACCCCCGTGCCACGTACCGAACCTTCCAACACTTGAGCTTCACGAAGTACTCTGCCTCTTAGGTCGTTACCTTCTGCAAACTCACGCAATTCTTTGATTTTATTTATTTCTTCTACACTCAGCCCTTCTTTTTCTTTGAGGCTTTTTTCGCCTTCAAGCGGTGCATTGAAAATTCGATTTAGCGATACGCCACCCTGGGAATCGGGAATATATTTGGTGAGGGCATTTGTTTCGTCAAGCGGCATTTCAAGCACTCGACCCACATCTTTAATGCTCATTTTCGCAGCCATAGTGCCATAGGTCACAATTTGAGCTACTTGTGTTTTGCCGTATTTTTCTACCACATAATCAATCACTTTTTGGCGTCCTTCATCGTCAAAATCAGTATCAATATCAGGCATCGATTTACGATCTGGATTTAGAAAACGCTCGAATAGCAAATTGTACTTTATCGGGTCGATATTGGTAATGCCAATGCAATACGCCACCACAGAACCGGCAGCCGAACCACGCCCAGGACCAACATACACGCCCATGTTTCGACCTTCTTTTATAAAATCAGAAACAATTAAAAAGTAGCCTGCAAAGCCCATGGTTTTCACCGTGAACAATTCGAAATTGATGCGCTCCTCTACTTCTGCCGTTATTTCAACATATCGTTTTTTGGCACCTTCAAAAGTAATGTGTTTCAAATATTCCCATTGGTTCAGCTTATCGTCTTCATGAATTTTAAAACTTTCAGGAATAGGAAAATTGGGAAGTAAAATATCTCTTTTCAGATTTAGATTTTCAACCTTAGAGGCTACCAAATTGGTATTGTCTATAGCTTCGGGCAAATCTTTGAAGAGGGTAGACATCTCTTCGGTGTTTTTGAAATAAAACTGGTCGTTGAAGAAGGCAAATCTTCTGCCTTTGTTTCCAGTATCTTCATCATCGCCCGCATCTTTAATGGATGGGTCGCTCATTTTAGAACCTGTGTTGATACAAAGCAAAATTTCGTGAGCTGCTGCATCTTCACGCTCTACATAATGGCTATCGTTTGAGGCGATAATAGGCACATTGTATTTGCGAGCCAATTTTACAAGTACTTCATTTACAATGATTTGATCAGGAATTTCATGGCGTTGCAATTCCACAAAATAATCTTCTCCAAACAAATTGAGCCACCACTTGAATTCAATTTCTCCAGCCTCTTCGCCTCTTCTCAAAATGAGACGAGGCACCGAAGCTCCCAAACAGCAGGTGGTTGCAATCAAGCCTTCATGGTATTTTAGTATCAGATTTTTGTCAATTCTGGGGAAACTCCCGTATTTTCCATCTATCCAGCCAAGCGAACACAATTTTGATAGATTTTTGTAGCCTATAGCATTTTTGGCAAGCAAAAGTTGATGGTAACGCACATCTTTATCCGCTTTTGTAAACTGCTTTTTACTCATGTCATCTACCAAATAAAATTCGCACCCTACAATAGGTTTGATATTGTGCTTATTGGCTTCATTTACAAACTGAAAGGCTCCAAACATATTGCCATGATCGGTAATGGCCATAGCTTGCATACCATCTTTAGATGCTTTTTTCATCAAATCGCCAATATTGGCGGCTCCGTCAAGTAATGAAAACTGGGTATGAACGTGGAGATGATTGAAAATCATGAAGAAGGTGGATAGGAAAATGTGCGTACGAAACCTACACAAAAATATAGGCAAAAAATGGGGTGTTTACCACAAGTTTTCAACAAAATTCAAGTTGTGAAAACGGTTTAGAAGTTGTGAGAAACAGAATGCTGAATTTAAATTCTTTGACTATAAAATACGAAGTTATTAATTTAGCTGTGGTTCGTTTGCGAATATGAGTTACTTCATCAGTACCTCCTTTTTCTTTTTGCCCCAAGGTTTTTTGGTGTAGCTGGCCATGTCGTAAACGATTAACCCTACAATCACGAAGAATACTATAGAAATAGCGATAAAAATTTTTTGTTTGTTAGGCATGGTCGACTACATGTTTGATTGCCGAAGGCTGATTGGTATCTATTGCTTTTAAATTATTGGCGATAATAATAGAGATAACAGAGGCTGCCATGGCAAAATAACCCACATAATTATAGTTCATTATTAATCCATCAGCAGGATTTTTATATACGATTATGCCTGCTAAAAAAGCCCCCAAGCCTGACGAAAGCTGCTGAACTGAAGCATTGATACTCATAAAGCTGCCTCTGTTTTGCGGCAATACTGCTGCTGTTACCATAGTAGAACCTGGTATCATTCTGCCTGAGATAAATATGAAATTTAATGAAGTGATTGCTAACACCATTGCAATAGGTGTATGCCCGATAGAGGTAAGGTATATAGTTGGGCCCATCATTAAAATACTAAATATGGTAAATATTCTGGCCCTGCCGAATTTATCGGCTAGTTTGCCCACAAATGGTGATGAAAATATGGTGACAGCCCCACCAATCAAATATATATAAGTGAGTTGGTGCTCAGTAAAGCCCACATTCGAAACCATATACGGACTCAACATTGAGATATAAGAAAACTGGCTCAACATCATAAATACCATCAAACTCAAAGCCAATAATTGATTTCCATTTTTAGTAATGCTCAATACAAAATCAAATGGATGGGCTTTGGTTTTCACTTTTTCCAAATGCAATGTCATAGATGGAATAAATCGGTAAATAAGAAAAAGCACGATTAATCCTAAGAATGCTAAAAGGAGAAAAGGCATTTGCCAATTGTAGCTCGTAGCCAAATACAATCCGAATGGCACTCCTACTACTGAGGCCACGGAAAAAGCTGCCATTACAGTACCCATGGCAGTTGCCCTACGTTCCAAAGGAATGGCATCGCCAACAATTGACAACACCAAAGCTCCCAACAAGCCACCGAAAATTCCAGTAATTATTCTAGCAGCAAGCAAAAGAACGTATGAATCAGAAAGGCCGCACATCAATGTGCCGATGGTGAAACCCATGTAAACTGTCAAAATAGCTGTTTTCCTATCAAATTTGTCGATAAAAAACGCAGCTAGAAAACCGAAAATACCCGCACTAAAAGTATAAGAAGAAACCAAAACACTAAATTC
Organism: uncultured Bifidobacteriaceae bacterium; assembly: GCA_964565665.1. Classification (GTDB taxonomy): domain Bacteria; phylum Bacteroidota; class Bacteroidia; order Cytophagales; family UBA9547; genus CAZMFZ01. The sequence goes on from CAZMFZ010000120.1 coordinate 6,390, forward strand.
TTGAGGATTAATATTGAATGTTCGCATCAGCTGTGGGCCGAGCGGCATCATTATCATAAAATCCATTACATTGGTAAATTGCACAGCCGCAACGGCTAATAAAAGCAAGCGTTCTTTATTCATTGTGGAATGTCGGTTTGGTTGAATTATTTTCTCAGAAAACAATGTCCTTTGTAAATCAAAATTAGAGCTTTAAAGTTCACGAAGTACTTTTAAAGATTTTATTTCTCCGAAATTTTCTATATGCGATTGGTAAAAATCAAGCAGCATATCTATTAAAATACGCCTTTGATGACCATCAATTTCAATATTATTCATGCCTTCAATTAAGCTAACGCAAATAAATTTAAGGCTGTCGTCTTCAAACACATTGAGCCACGTTGTTCTATAAGATATAAGTTGCGATTTCAGTTCATCAAAACTTTGTGGGTGAAAACCCAAGTAATTGGTGAGTTCGAATAAAAAATGAATATGAAAATTTTGATATCCTACATTTTGCTTATCAAAATGAATAAATGAGGAAGCCAAAAATTCAAATAGTTCTGCATTTAAATCGCCTTCGTGTACACATTTGGATATGATTTCGGTGAGAAAACTGGCTACCGTTATCTTCCTAAAATCGGTTTGTAAAGATTGGTAGGCTACCAAACATTTAAGTTCGCTAATTCTGTGAATTTCTTGCCCCATTTTATGATATACAACCAAATCGAGCAGAGTCAACGGTTGAAAAAAGGCCATTTTAGGCTTGGCTTTGGCACTGCGAACACTATTCTGAATATAAGTCTGCAAGCCAAATTCTTCAGTATATAATTTGGCAATTATGGAAGTTTCTTTGAATTTGATGTAGCTAAGTGCTATCGCTCTGGTTTTATAAAGCATAATAGTTTGCTGCAATTAGGCAATAAAACTCAGGTAGTCAAAAGTATTTGTGATACCATAAATTGAAAAAATGCCTTCAATTTAGTTGTCATCATAAAATGAACTGCAATTAAAGCCAAATTTTATTCATTTTTTGAATCCAATATTAATTTTACACACACTTATACACGAGAATAAAAAACCAGAAATACACACCGCAAAAAGTTATTTTTTGAAATAAATGATACTACTGTATGTGATTATTGAAAATCTTATGAAACTGCCTGTTTTAAACAATAATGTTATCTTTACATTATGAAATTTGCAGATGTAAAAAACGATATTGCCTTTAGAAAAATATTTGGAGATGAGAATAAGAAATTATTCTCATCTCTTTTTTGAATGCAGTTCTTAAACTGGATGGAGATAAAAAAATAGCCAATGTATCTATTCAAAATCCCTTTCAACTGCCAATTATTCAAAGCCTGAAAGCCACAATTATAGATATTAAGGCTATTGATGAAAAAGGAAATTAATTATTGAAATGCAAGTTGCCAATGTAAATGGGCTTGAAAAGAGATTACAATATTATTTAGCCAAAGGATACACATCGCAAATAGAAATTGGGGAAGACTTTTCTAAACTCCATCCCATTATTTTTATTGGAATATTTGATTTCAAATTTTCCCAAAACCCAAATTATCTTTAAAACACCTTACCATCGACACGGAAACTGGTGAAAACTTATTCAAAGACTTTGAATTTAATCTGATTGAACTACCGAAGTTTACTAAAAAAAGAAACACAATGGGTTACAATCATAGACAAATGGGTGTATTTCATCAAAATGCGGATTTAGAATTAGAGCCAGAAAACATAGAAGATGATGGCTTAAAATCAGCTTACCAATCTGCCCAAATTCACACTTGGAGCAAAAATGAATTGGAAGACTACGAATATGCTGCCATCCGAGAGTGGGATGGTATTAATAGAGAGAAGTTTGCAATGAGAGAAGGAATAAAGAAGTTGCTCGTAAAATGCGACTAAAAGGCATAGATGTCAATCTTATCGCTGAATTGCCTAGGCTTGCAAAAGTAGAAATTGAAGAAATGAAACCCTAAATTATTCTTTATCAAATCCTGCTTTAAAATAGCTAAACATAAATACTTTCTGAAGCCAAAAAGCTTGTAATTGAAAGTCGAAAAATAAATAAATAATGAATTTACAAATTCATCAGTCAATACTTGCAAATTTCCTAATATATTTTATTAATTTTGTAAGCCCTTCTGCTCAAAGCCGAAGGGCTTTTTATTCTATTATTAGTATTAGCATAGCAAATCTGGAATGAAGAAAGCAGAAATACACACGGCAAATGGCATAATGACAGTAGAACTGTATGAAAACGAAACCCCAATTGCGGTAAATAATTTTATATCGCTGGCAAAAAAAGGATTTTATGATGGGCTAAACTTCCATCGGGTAATACCTGATTTTATGATTCAAGGGGGCGATCCAAATAAAAATGGCAGTGGCGGGCCGGGGTACACTATTAAATGCGAAACCAAAGCCGAAAAACAATTTCACGACAAGGGCGTGCTCTCTATGGCTCACAGAGGCAAAGACACGGGTGGGTCGCAATTTTTTATATGTCACAATAGAGCTAATACCAAACATTTAGATGGGGTACATACTGCCTTTGGAAAAGTAGTAGAAGGGCTAGATGTGGTAGATCAATTACGTCAGGGTGACGAAATAATTAAAGTGGTGATTCAAGAAGAAGTGTAATTAAAAATGCAGAAAAATTTCTATCAAGATTTCAAGCTGGGGATACTGGGTGGTGGACAGCTTGGAAGAATGCTCATTCAAGAAGCAATAAATCTCAATCTAAATGTATCGGTAATAGACCCCGATGCCGAAGCACCTTGTAAAAATATCGTTCATAAGTTTGTGCATGGCTCACTCATGGACTACGACACCATTGTAAATTTCGGGCAAGGACTCGATATGATTACTATTGAGATAGAAAACGTAAATGTAGAAGCTTTGGCTACGCTTGAAGAACAAGGCGTAAAAGTGTTTCCACAGCCGAATATTATTAAACTGATTCAAGACAAACGTTCACAAAAGCAGTTTTATAAGGAAAACGGCATTCCAACGGCCGATTTTGTGCTCATCAATCACAAATCGGATTTAGAGCTGCATGAAAGCTTTTTGCCCGCCTACTTAAAACTAGGCAAGTCTGGCTACGATGGCAGAGGCGTATTGCCTTTGACTACCAAACAAGATTTTGTAAAAGCATTTGATGCTCCCGGATTGTTAGAAAAACGCATTGATTTCGCCAAAGAAATATCGGTAATTGTAGCCAGAAGCATTAGAGGTGAAATATCTGTATTTCCGGTAATTGAACTGGTATTTAATCCCACTTACAATTTGGTAGATTATCTATTTGCACCAGCGTTAATATCAAAAGAAATTGAAGAAAAAGCGGTAAGTATAGCCAAAGACTTGATTTCAAAACTGGGTATGGTAGGCTTGCTTGCCGTGGAAATGTTTGTGACAAAAGATGGCAAAGTGTTGGTAAATGAAATTGCACCTCGCCCACACAATAGTGGTCATCATACCATAGAGGCCAACATAACTTCACAATACGGCCAACATTTGCGCGCCATTTTAAATTTGCCTTTAGGCTCTACCACCACCAGAACAAAAGCTGCGATGGTAAATTTGCTAGGAGAAGAAGGCTACAACGGCATAGCGAAATATGAAGGCTTGGAAGAAATAATGAAAACAGATGGCATATTTCCTCATTTGTATGGCAAAAAATTCACCAAACCATCTCGTAAAATGGGCCATATCACTATTATAGACAACGATGATATAGGACTTAAAAAGAAAATTGATTTTGTAAAAAATACAATTAGGGTAAAAGCATAAAAGAATCATTTTTTTTCCAAATGAAAATATGCCTCGCCACCAATAACCAAGGGAAAATCAAAGAACTCAAATCACTGTTGTCTTCTTTGGATATAGAAGTTGTAGGCTTAAAAGATATTGGTTGCAAAATTGATTTGCCCGAAACTGGTACTACATTTCAAGAAAATTCACTGCAAAAGGCTCAATATGTATTTGATAATTACCAGATTTCCTGCATTGCCGATGATTCTGGGCTTGAAATAGATGCCCTGCAAGGAGAACCTGGTGTTTTCTCTGCACGATATGCAGGTGAGCATGGCAACGACAAAGCCAATATAGCAAAGGTGCTAGAAAAGCTGGCCAGAATAGAAAATAGAAAAGCCAATTTCAAAACTGTAGTTACCTATATTAATGCCGATGGCAATGCTTATTTTTTCGAAGGAAAAATAGAGGGTAAAATTGCCCACCATGAAATGGGAACCAATGGATTTGG
>CAZMFZ010000121.1:0-10570 GCA_964565665.1 uncultured Bifidobacteriaceae bacterium
CCTTCCACTTCTTCTTTACCCAAAATATCTTCAGGAATGCTATTCCAATGAATTTCGATATTGGGCGTATTCTTAACTCTGGTTTGCATAATTTGCGAAGCACGCATTTCATTTTCACCTTTCCGCACAATCATGTGCACTTTGCTTGCCAGTTTAGATAAATAAGTAGCTTCTTCGCAAGCGGTATCGCCTGCTCCAACAATGGCTACTTCCATATTTCTAAAGAAAAAGCCATCGCAAACGGCACAGGCCGAAACCCCTTTGCCATTTAATCGTTCTTCATTGGGCAAGCCAAGCCATTTGGCTGATGCTCCAGTCGATATAATAATGGCATCTGCTTCTATCTCGTGCTGTTCATCTGCAACAGCTTTGTGAATGCCATTGTCGTTTAAATCGACAGAAGTTATCATGCCGAAGCGAATATCTGTGCCAAACCTTTGGGCTTGCTCACGAAATTCTTCCATCATTTCAGGCCCCATTATGCCTTTGGGGTAGCCGGGGTAGTTTTCTACATCGTTGGTTATCATCAATTGCCCGCCTGGTTGCATGCCTTGGTAAAGCACAGGTTTTAAGCCTGCTCTCGCGGCATATATGGCCGCAGTATAGCCTGCGGGCCCGGAGCCAATTATCAATACATTTACTTTCTCTGCCATATTTTATATGTTTTTATGTTGATTTTCGCTATTTCAACATTTATAATTCTAACGATGTTGCAATTTTCAAAATTTTAATGAGGTTTACCAAAAATGGGGTCGAAATAATCTTTCAACCTTTATCTTGTACTGGTTGGGTTAATTTTTCAATGCCGCTTTGTAAGAATTTAATTTTCATTTCAATTTCGCAAAGCTTTGGCGACAAAATACGGTGTTTCTTTTGTGCTTTACGCTCCAAAATTGCCCATATATCGGCCGACAGGCTATTATCTGGCCAAATAGGCTCCGTAATAAGCGTTTTTCCAACCGCTCCCACTAAGTGAGCTGCATCCAAAGCCGCTGTTATCTTTTCCATTTTGATTTGCAGCCGTGCAAGCGTGTATTGCTGTTGTTTTAAGAATTGATTCAGTGTTTTACCTTTATTTTCAAGTGTTAGCAAATCCTCGTCTTGTGTGGTATAGGTAGCAGATATAGAATCTAGTGTCGCCATTTCCATCTTCGCACTCCTAATCATGGCTTCTGTTGGCAAAGACCTTTGTCCTATCTCAACCATCGCTAGTTGACCTTTCGTAGTGTTTAGCAGCAGAGCCATCTCATCTTGGGTAATATCCAAAGCAAGCCGAAGTTTTTTAATGTACTGCATAGTTTTTAATGCTTACAAACAAGAGATGCAAGTTGCAGCTTTTGTCATTATTTTGTAATCTAAAATTATTCAACAACAACCCTGTTATCAAAAAAATGTTATTTACTATTTGATAACACAAAAATAATAACGCTTTTGTTATTAATTAATTGTGGGAAAGTATTTGATAACAAAAAAATGGAGTAAAGCCATAAATATAGTCGCAGATTGTAAACCCGCAGAAATGCTTTATTTTTGCAGTAATGGCTGTTTCTTTCAATCCGCAAGTTGCATATCTCGATACACTTTTAGAAGTAAATAATCTTCAAACACACTTTACCAACGAAACCGGCTTGGTAAAGGCTGTAGATAATATAAGCTTCAAAATTCGTAAAGGCGAAACCATTGGCATAGTAGGCGAATCTGGATCAGGCAAATCGGTAACAGCACTTTCCATTTTGCAGCTATTGAGCAATTCTGGCAAAATTGCCGGAGGCGAAATACTATTCCAATCGGCTGAAAAAGGACTTATTGACTTAGCTAAACTCTCAGAAAAAGAAATGAGAGACATCAGAGGAAATGAAATATCAATGATATTTCAAGAACCTATGACCTCGCTCAATCCTGTATACACTTGTGGCGATCAAGTGATGGAAACCATTCTAATTCACCAAAAAATAACAAAAAAAGAAGCCCATAAACGCACCATTAATCTTTTTGAGAGAGTAAAATTACCCAGACCTGAGGCCATTTTCAAATCGTATCCGCACCAAATATCGGGTGGACAAAAACAAAGGGTGATGATTGCTATGGCCATGATTTGCAATCCTTCAATATTGATTGCCGATGAACCCACTACTGCGCTAGATGTAACCGTGCAGGCTACCATTCTCGATTTGATGAAGAAATTGAAAGATGAAAAAGATACTTCTATCATCTTCATAACCCACGATTTGGGCGTGATAGCAGAGATTGCCGATAGAATTATTGTAATGTATCACGGCAAAATAGTAGAACAAGGCACCGTTTGGAATATTTTTAGCAACCCCAAACATCCTTATACCAAAGGACTTTTGGCATGCCGACCTAGAATAGATTACAAATTGAAAACCCTACCCGTGGTTTCTGATTTCATGGGTGCCGATGCAAATGGCAACTTGATTGAAATTCCAAATTCCAAATTTCACTCTGTAGATGAAGCATTGATAGAAAACTTCATTTCCCCACAAGAAGTAAAAATGCGGTCGAGCTTGCTCAAAACCAAGTTTCCATTATTGATTGTAAATAATTTAAAAACCTACTTTCCGGTTCACAAAGGCCTTTTTGGTAAGCCAATCGAATTTGTAAAAGCGGTAGATGATGTGAGTTTTGAATTGTATCCTGGCGAAACACTTGGTTTAGTAGGGGAATCTGGCTGTGGCAAAACTACGCTTGGACGCACCATACTGAGATTGATTGAGCCCACAGATGGCACACTTTTTTTCAACGGCAAGAAAATAAATGCACTCGAACCTAAGTTGATGCGAGAAGTAAGGAAGGATATGCAAATCATTTTCCAGGATCCGTATTCTTCGCTCAACCCGCGTATTACCATTGGCGAGGCCATAATGGAGCCTATGCGGGTGCATGATATTGGCAATTCAGAGCTTGCCAGAAAGAAAAAAGTGGTAGAATTGCTGGAAACCGTAAGCCTAAATCCCAATTATTTCAACCGATATCCACATGAGTTTTCGGGTGGACAAAGGCAAAGAATTTGCATTGCCAGAGCACTGTCGCTCAATCCCAAACTGCTGATTTGCGATGAATCAGTTTCTGCACTTGATGTATCGGTGCAGGCTCAAGTACTGAATTTGTTAAATACTCTGAAGGCACAATTTGGCTTCACTTATATATTTATATCCCACAATTTGTCGGTGGTGAAGTTTATGAGCGAACGAATAGTAGTGATGAATAAAGGAAAAATTGAAGAGATGGGAATGGCTGAAGATATTTATGAAAATCCAAAATCAGATTATACAAAGCAGTTGATAGATGCTATTCCAAAAGGAGAAGTAGAAAATTTTAAATTGTTGAGGATAAGGAGGAATTTGGAAAAAGGCAAATCGTTGGAAATTTAGGCCGATTGCCAACTTAATTTTATTTGATTAATAAATTCGAGCATCCATGTCAAACCATAGAAATAGGCAATGGATACAAACCAACTCATACTTTATACCACTCCCCAAGGCAATGTAAGGGTAGAGGTGATCCTTGAAGATGAAACTTTTTGGTTGAGTCAAAAACGTATGTTAGTATTATTTGGAGTAGACGTACGCACCATTAATGAACATTTAAAAAATATTTTTGGCAGCAAAGAAATTTTTGAGGATTCAGTTATCCGGAAATTCCGGACAACTGCCGATGACGGCAAAAATTATAACCTAAATTTTTACTGGCTTGAAGCGGTGCTAGCAGTTGGCTACAGGGTTAATTCTAGCCAAGCCACCTAATTCAGAATTTGGGCTACAAATACACTCAAAGAATTTGTAACCAAAGGCTTCGTGCTCGATGATGAACGCTTGAAACAAGGCAAAACATTTGGCAAAGATTATTTTGATGAATTGCTAGAACGCATCAGAGAAATCAGAGCTAGCGAGCGGAGGTTCTACCAAAAAATAACCGACTTAAATGCGTTAAGTGCAGACTATAATAAAGAGACACAAACCACTAGAGATTTTTTTGCATCTGTTCAAAACAAGCTTCATTGGGCTATTACAGGCAAAACTGCTGCAGAAATTATATACACCGAAGCAGATGGTACCAAAATACATATGGGCTTGAAAACTTGGAAGCATGCACCTGAAAGCAAAATTTTAAAAACCGATGTAGTAATTGCTAAAAATTATTTGAATGAAGCACACATAACAGAACAATAGAATAGTATCTGCCTATTTGGATTTAGCAGAAAACAATACCCAAAGAGGTGTTTTGATGTACATGAAAGACTGGAGCAAATTTTAGGAGGCTTTTTTACAACTTTCCAACTATCCTATTCTCACTGATGCAGGAAAAATAACCATGCTAGAGGCAAAACTAAAAGCTGAAATGGAATTCGAAAAATTCAAAGTAGTGCAAGATATAAGCTATGAATCGGATTTTGACAGGGAAATAAAAAAGTTGAACGCAAAGTGAAATAAGGTTAAAATCACATAATTTTCAATCGCATTAACACTGTATTATTGTAACGCAAAATTCCTTATTACATGGAATCCATCGACCATAAATTTGTAGAATTTCCGTTAGCCGATTACTTGCTGGTATTCATTTCCATAATAGTGGGCTATGTAGTTACCGAATTTTTTGCAGGCTGGGGCGGGCTTATTCGCAATAGAAAAAATGTAACATTGTATTGGCTACACCTCTCTTGGAGCTTCAATTTCTTCTTCCAACTCATTGAAAATTGGTGGTGGCTGTGGGGCAATCGGCTCAAATTAGCAGAGCATATTTATTATTTTGCTTTTTCTTTGGCATCTCCGCTGGTGTTTTATTTGATTTCTGTGTTCCTTTCCCATCCATTAAAGAGAATGAAACTACAGATTTCAAAACCTATTATTATAAAAACGTACCCTATATTTTTAGCTTATTTTCTGTGTTGATGGTGGTATATTTTATAAATAATATTTGGATATAAGAGCAATCAATAGCAAGCATAGACAACCTATTTTGTATATCTGGCTTTTTAATTTCATTCTTCTACATTTTTATCAAGAAAGAATGGTTTCATGTGGCAAGTCATATTACGGGCTCTATTATGTTCCTTGGGTATGTAATCGTCAATAGCACCAAATAAAGCAAAAAACTTTAAGATAGAAGCCATAACCGTACACAAACAATGACCAGTGCTTTTACAAGAAGCAAATTTTGGCAAATCCCTTTATCATATTTAAAGTTTCACTCTCTCTTTCAAATAGCCCTTGATGGCCAGTATCGCCAAGCATTTGTACATAACTATTTGTTGGCAGTTGGCTTTGAGCCATGCTGTCTTCCGGCTTTACGGCACTGTCATTTTTGCCTACAATAAATAATACTGGATATTTTGCTTTTTTCAACACCTTCGTGCGATCGGGACGGTCGCGCATAGCCATTGCTGAATTTACAATTACTTCTAAAGATACTTTCAGTCCAATATCAGTTAAATTTTGAATGGCAATTTTGCATTTCTCTCTATTTCCCACATAAAAAAGTGGAGGTACAAATGGGCGAATAAACGACTCTACCCCATTGTCGTGCAAATATTTGATTGTTTTGTCTCGTTGTGCTTTCTTTTCATCTGAATCAGCATAAGCAGAAGAGTGAAATAAACAAAGTCCAATTACTGATTCTGAATGTTTTTCGGCAAAAGCCAAAGCCACGTAGCCGCCCATAGAATGTCCAACCAACAAAAGTTTCTCAAGTTTTAAAGACGAAATCACCTCGAAAACTGCCACTGCCATGCTTTCCATGGTAAGGTTAGCCAAGGGTTTCGAGTCCCCATATCCTGGCAAATCGATACAAATAACCCTATTTTTTTTAGAAATTGATGCTTCAAAAGCTTGCCATACATCTTTTGATTCGCAATAGCCGTGTAAAAAAACGATGGCATCGCCTTTTCCTTTGTCTGTGAATGATAACATGATTATGAATTATGAATTATGAATTATGAATTATTTCTAATTTTGCCTAGATTTTAAATATAATGCAAACTCAGATATTAATTCTTGATTTCGGCTCACAATATACCCAATTGATAGCCAGACGTGTACGTGAACTAAATGTATATTGCGAAATACATCCTTACAATAAAATTCCTTCCGATTTATCGGGCATAAAAGGTGTAATTCTTTCTGGTAGCCCTTGCTCAGTACGTGATTCCGAATCACCCAACCCTGATTTGGAAACTATAAAAGGCAAAATTCCATTGCTTGGCGTTTGCTACGGAGCCCAATTGCTATCGCAACAATATGGCGGCAAAGTAGAAGCCAGCAGCACAAGAGAATATGGCAGAGCAAAAATAGCAGATTTTCAACCTCAAAATGAATTGCTAAAGGGGCTTTCTACACAGTCGCAAGTATGGATGAGCCATGGCGATACCATTACCCAAACCCCGCAAAATGCTGAAATCATAGCCGGTACAGATTCTGTGAAAGTAGCAGCTTTCCAGTTTCACAATGAAAAAACGTATGGCATACAATTCCACCCTGAAGTAACACACAGTTTAGAAGGCAAAATTTTATTTAAAAATTTCATTATCAATATTTGCCAAGCTGAGCCAAATTGGACACCTGCCTCATTTGTAGAAACTACTGTGGCTGATTTGAAAACCAAGTTAGGAAATGACAAAGTAGTTTTGGGACTTTCTGGAGGGGTAGATTCCTCAGTTGCAGCTCTTCTTTTGCACCAAGCCATTGGCAAAAATCTCTATTGCATATTTGTAGATAACGGTTTGCTTCGTAAGAACGAGTTTAAATCTGTACTCGATTCATACAAACACATGGGGTTGAATGTGGTGGGCGTAAATTCCAAAAACGAATTTTATTCAGCTCTAGAAAATTTAACAGACCCCGAGCTAAAACGCAAAGCCATAGGTAAAACATTTATTGACATATTTGATAAAGAAGCGCATAAAATTGAAGATGTAAAATGGTTGGCTCAGGGCACAATTTATCCTGATGTGATTGAGTCCGTTTCGGTAAAAGGGCCTTCTGTTACCATCAAATCGCATCACAACGTAGGTGGCTTACCCGATTACATGAAATTAAGCATGGTAGAGCCACTTAGAATGTTATTTAAAGACGAAGTGAGACTGGTTGGCAAGGAACTACTTTTGGATGACAACATTTTACATCGCCATCCTTTCCCTGGTCCGGGCCTGGCTATTCGTATACTTGGCGACATTACTGCCGAAAAAGTAAATACATTGCAGGAAGTAGATGCTATTTTTATCAATGGATTGAAAGCCAAACACTTATACAATGCCGTGTGGCAGGCAGGAGCCATATTGCTGCCCGTTCAATCGGTAGGCGTAATGGGTGATGAGCGCACATACGAAAATGCGGTTGCTTTACGAGCCGTTACCTCTTCCGATGGCATGACGGCCGATTGGGCACATTTGCCCTACGAGTTTCTGGCCGATATTTCAAACGAAATTATCAACAAAGTGAAAGGAGTAAATAGAGTAGTGTACGATATAAGTTCAAAACCGCCTGCTACTATTGAGTGGGAATGATGATTTTTTTGGCTCCTAACATTAAGATAAAATCACTTTCAATCTGATGATACGCTTAATGCAACCTTATGATTTTAGAGATTAATTTGTAAATTTGAAATGTTAATTCTTCAAAAAATGCTACCTAAAATAGTCGAAACAAAGAAAAATGGTACCAAACTATATCTGATAAATGGCTGAAGGAAGACAATATTGGAAATAAAGGATTTGTATTGGACTATAAAAAGTTCAAGGGTACAATCAAACATGCTTAAATATATAATTGATACCCACCATATCAATTTTTTATTTTTTCCAAAAAAGCAAACTCAGTAGTGAACAATTAATGGCAATTGAAAATGAACAAAGCCAAATCTTCGTAAGCGAGATTAGTTTTTTTGAGATTGCTACTTTAATAAGGCTAAAAAAGATAGATTTAGGAATAACTATAAGCGTTTTGTATCATCTAGTTGAGCAATCTGGTTTTAAAATATTAAAATTCAGAGCAGAAGAACTTGATATGCTCTCTACTACTATGCCTATAAAAGGGCATAAAGATCCTGTTTATTTATATCTGATATGCCAAACCGTTATAAATCAATTCCAAATAGTTGCCAATGATAGAAGCATATTGAACTATTTTGTAGATAATGAATGAAAATCACAATTGTTATATCTTAAAACAAGATTACAAGAAATAAATTTCGCCAACTAATTAGTACAATGACCAAACCACCTTTTATCAAAGACAAAACAACAGAAACAGCAAATATATTTGAATCTCTGGGCGGCAAATTCATTGCAAAACCTCAAGAATTGGGCAAGAAAATCAGAAAACTAAAAGGATTTATATTTGACTGGGATGGTGTATTTAACGATGGCAGAAAAGGAAGCGGTAAAACAAGCGATTTTGCCGAAGCTGATTCTATGGCTTTGCACACTATTCGTTACGCATATTGGCTTAAAAATGGCGAACTGCCGATTATGGCCATAATTACAGGGCAAAATAACCAAACTGCTTTTGAATTTGCAGAAAGAGAAAGGCTTAATGCTGTGTTTGCTGGTTATAAAGACAAATTTGAGCCAGTAGAAATGCTTAAAAAGGAATTTGGATTGAAAAATGATGAACTCGCCTCTACTTTTGATGATATTATCGACTATCCATTGATGGTGAGTACCGCAGTTCGGTTTCTTTGCAAGCGAGAAGCAAGCCCACTTTTTACAAAATATGTTGTTGAAAAAAAACTTTGCGATTACATTACATATAGCCAACACCCTGATTTTCCAGTACGGGAAATTTCTGAACTCATCATTGGAATGCTTGGAAACTATGAGGAAATGTTTAGCTCTCGATTTAAGAATAAAGAAAAGTATAAGGTATTTTGGGATTTCCGACAGTCTGGCAACACCAATATTTATACAAATGACAAGTCATTTTAATTCTAAATCAAGGCAGTATTTTGTTCGGAAATAATTGGCAACTGATTTAGCCGCAAATAAATATTTGCTAAAGTGGCTACATCACGTTTACAATATTCAGCTATACGCTGCAAATCACCGAGTTTATAATAGGTTTCATTCACTTGGCTGCCGTCAATATCGCTTTTGCTGGTGGGTACATTCAGTACAGCAGCCAAAAGCTCAAGCGAAGTGTAGGCTTTTTTATCGCCAAATCGCCACATTTCCATCGTATCGAAGTGCGGTATTTCCCAAGGTTTTTTATCTCGCAATTGCAGAATTTTGGGTATTTCTATATCATTTACTAAAAATCTTCTGCATAAAAATGGGAAGTCAAACTCTTTTCCATTGTGGGCACAAAGAAATTGGTCTTTATTTTTGAATTTTGAATCTAAAAAGGCTTTAAATTCTATAAGTAAATCTTTTTCATTGTCGTGTGCCAATGCCTTTGATTTCAAGAAAAGTTGTTTGTTTTCATCTTCATAAATAAAACCTATGCCAATTACAATTACTTTGGCAAACTCTGCATATATAGCAGCCTTGTCGAAATACGAATCTTCAATTGGAGTATTTTCAGCAACGATGTATTTTGCTTTTTTCTCCCAAAGTGGTTTTAATCGTTCGGGAAGCAAAGAGAAGGAAGCAAATCCAGAAACCGTTTCAATATCAAGAAATAAAATGTTTTTCAGGTTTTGCATAGGGAATAATACCAAATAATATTATTGAAACAGAACATTGCACTAGTAAATATAAAGTCTAGTAATCATACTCTCAAAAAGAGATGCCCCATCATCTTAAAAATAATTAGTTACAAACCCCCCTTCGGGGGATTGGGGGCTTTCTATTCATGCAAAATTCCCATTAAGTTCAATGCCTCAATTTTGATGAGATTATCATCAATTATAGATTCAGGAACGAATGTAAATCGCTTGTCGTAAATAGTTTCGCCAATATAGTAGCTCACCCAAAACTCATTATTTAGTGGGAAAACATCAGGCTGAATAGGCTCTATCAGCATTTGACTTTTAGGCTCTACAAAATCAAAAGCATGCCGTAGTACAGAAGTTTGTCTGGTTTCTCCTTCTATTTCTCCATAGCCTCGGGATGTTATAAAAAGATTTTCTAGGCCATGTTCGTTATCATTAATCAAATACACATACCATTCGGGTTGCTGCAACTCGTTCATTTTCCTGACAACAGTAATGTACACTCCAGTAACTATTGGAATAGCAATGTCTTTCTTCATAAAATAAAAAGCCCTCAGCCTCGAAGGGAGCGATTGTTGTTTCCTAATTCTTGACAATAGGGTTTGGCTTTAGGAAATCAATATTATTTCGCACTTAAAATTGCTATCCTTCCCAAAACATAAATTAATGCTATCCCGCAAATAAAAACCATTATTTAGGCTACTATCATAATTTCTTAAGTTCTATTATTTTCAAATAGGAATTCAATGCCCAATATAATGTGATAAACATTGAAATACCCACAATTATCAACATACATTGAAAGAGGATGCTTTCCTCTAATGTTGTAAACGTCAAAATAAAACCTAGCCCCGCTCCTGTAATTCAGCATTCAACAAGTCTTTACGCTCCCATATATATTCTATAG
>CAZMFZ010000122.1:0-1757 GCA_964565665.1 uncultured Bifidobacteriaceae bacterium
AATTCCAATTTAACAAATATACAAAAACAGTGAAAAATTCAAGAGCTCTTTGCTCACCAACCCTCGAATATTAACCCATAACAAATAAGCTACCTGAGAGGGTAGGGCCTCTGAAAGAAAAAACGAGAAGCCTTTATTGGGATTGTTTGGCCCAGCCACGGTGAATCTAATTGGAATTGAATGTAGCTTTAGAATCTATAAAGTAAATAATTATCACAATGAAGTATATCTATATTCTTATTGTATCAGGGATAGCGAATTTCAATTTCTTTAGTATCAGTGCCAATGCTCAGGCTTCATTCATCAAAGAAAATCGAAAGCTGATAGTAGAGCAAAAGCAGAATGAAGAAAAAGACAGCCTGAGTAGTAACCAAAACAATGCAGCATCGAAAGTTAAAGACAATATTAAGGTGTCTGCATATTTAGAAACGTATTATAGCTACGATTTTGGCAATCCTGACAATCATAACAGACCTGGTTTTGCTTATTCTCACAGCAGACATAATGAAGTAAACCTAAATTTAGGTTTCATAAAATTGGCTTATAACAACGATGTAGTGAGGGCTAGTTTGGCACTTATGTCTGGTTCGTATGCAAATGCAAATTTAGCCTCAGAGCAAGGTGTTTTAAAAAATATTTTTGAAGCGAACGCAGGCGTAAAAATTGCTAAGAAGAAAAACCTTTGGGTTGATGCAGGTATTTTTACTTCTCATATCGGTTTTGAAAGCGCCATTGGCAAAGATTGCTGGAACTTAACCCGTAGCATCTTAGCAGATAATTCGCCATACTATGAAAGTGGTGGTAAAATTTCATACACTAGTGATAATGAAAAATGGTTTATCAGTGGCTTAGTTTTGAACGGATGGCAACGCATAAAGCGCATGAATGGAAACAATACGCCTTCCATAGGACATCAAATTACCTATAAATCCAATTCAAAATTCACCTTCAACAGCAGTTCATTTATTGGAAACGACAAACCAGATAGTGTGAGACAAATTCGATATTTCCATAATTTTTATTCCATTTTACAATTGCACCAAAAATTTGGCTTGACTTTGGGTTTTGATATTGGAGCAGAACAAAAATCAAAAGAAAGTTCACAATACAACTTTTGGTACTCGCCTGTTTGTATTGCTCGGTATGCACTGAACAACAAAATAAATGTGGCAGCCAGAGGTGAATATTACAGTGATAGAAATGGCGTAATCATCCCGATCGCTATCGGGTCTGGTACTTTAAATGGGTTTCAAACTTTTGGTTACTCATTAAATTTAGATTATAATATCTCAAAAAATTTGGTTTGGAGAATAGAAGGAAGGGCATTTCACAGCAAAGACAAAATTTTTAATTTCGATAAAACCCCCACCAATCAAAATTACTTCATATCCACTTCTTTAGCCCTAGCTTTATTATAATGGAAGGGCCAAGGAAATCGGCAGAAGAATTTTTAAACCCGATAAAAAAATAAAGGTGAAGGAAATTTAAGATCTACATCAGCGTGAGTGCTGGTGTGGGGAAAACCTTTCGCATGCTGCAAGAAGCCCTTCAATGTTAAGAAATAGCATTGATGTAAAAATTGGTTACATAGAAACGTACCATAGGAAAGAAATGCACGACTTGCTGGAAGGTTTGCCTCTAATTGCCCGAAGAAAAATCTTTTATAAAGTCTTGAACTTTAGGAAAGTTCCTTCCCGAAATGGCAGAGCATCGTGTGGAAATGACAAAGCACCACTAGGAAATCACAATGTAACGCC
>CAZMFZ010000122.1:1857-10424 GCA_964565665.1 uncultured Bifidobacteriaceae bacterium
CTAGGAAATAAAAATGTAACGCCTCCAAATGGCAAAGTACCACTAGGAAATGACGGAATAACGTTACAGAAACGGCTTCATCACGAGCTGTTGATTGAATAGATAACATTTCTAAAGTCTTAAACTTTAGAAATGTTCAACGCAACAAGTCAATCGTTCTTATTAATGCTTTATAGCTGTAGCAATAGGGTTGCACTTAAGCAACTCAATAGGTAGCCAAGCTTATAATCTCACTTGCGTATTTAGCCAACTTCTCTTTTCCACTTAAGAATGATAAATCGGCAATAAAGGCAAATCCTGCCACTGCTGCGTTTTGCATCTTAATCAATTCGGCCGCAGCATTGGCAGTACCACCTGTGGCAAGCAAATCATCATGGACTACGACTTTCCAGCCTTTTTTGAAGGCATCCGAATGAACCTCCATTGTTGCGGTACCGTATTCTAGCGAATAACTTTACGACAATGTTTCGTAAGGCAATTTTCCCATCTTTCGAATAGGTACAAAAGGAATTTGTAAATGTTGAGCTATCAACATGCCAAACCAAAAACCCCTACTTTCCATGCAGGCAATCGCATCTGGCTTTAAGAGGGCGATTTTATCGCACAATTCCATTGTAATTTCTTTGCAAAGGGCAGGATTTTTCAAAATGGGTGTCAAATCTTTGAAATAAATGCCCTGCTTAGGGAAATCTTTTACCTCACGAATAGCGTGCTTGATTTTATCTTCGATTGTTACCATAATTAAGAATAGTATGTACGCGAATATACTTTTATTCAAAAATGCCAATTATCCATTAAGTTTGCAATTCATATTTATTGAGATGAAAGATAAAATTTTAATTACAGGTGCCAATGGCTTGCTAGGGCAGAAATTGGTGGAATTAATAGTAGAAAAAAATGAATTCCAACTGATTGCCACTGGTAGAGGAGCCAATCGCTTGTCGAAGCACAAAGATAAATACACTTATATTTCCCTCGACATTACAGATAAAAGAGCTGTTGATGCTACTTTTGAGCTTTATAAGCCTACCATAGTTATTCATGGGGCTGCCATGACCAACGTAGATCAATGCGAGTTAAATAAAGAAGAATGTTGGATTCAAAATGTAATCGCTACGCGAAATATTGCTGAAGCCAGCCTTCAAATCGAGGCATTTTTGGTACACGTTTCTACCGATTTTATTTTCGATGGGCAAAAAGGCCCTTTATTGGAAGATGAAAAACCTAGCCCCATCAGTTTTTATGGTTATAGCAAGTTGGCAGCCGAGGAATTGATTCAGAAACTGGAACGACTCAAATGGGGTATTGCTCGCACCGTGCTCGTGTACGGCATAGCTGAAGATATGAGCCGAACCAATATTATTCTCTGGGTAAAGAAATCGCTGGAAGATCAAAAACAAATAAAGGTAGTGAACGACCAATGGCGAACCCCTACTTTGGCGGAAGATTTGGCTATAGGTTGTTATTTAATTGCACAGAAAAAAGCAGAAGGCATATACAATATCTCTGGGAAAAATTTTTTAAACCCGCTTGAAATGGCCTATATGACAGCAGATTATTTTCAGCTGGACAAATCTTTTATTACCCAAGCCGATTCGTCTACGTTTACTCAACCTGCCAAACGACCTCCCAAAACAGGTTTTGTTATTGACAAAGCGGTAAATGAATTGGACTACAACCCACGCTCATTTGCTGAAGGAATTGCACTTTTGGCCAGTCAATTAAAATAACTCATCATGTTTTTCAACGCGCATTCCAATATACCTAAGTACAAACAGATAGTGCTTAAAGTGATAGACGATGTGGACAAGGGGTTGTTAAAAGTTGGCGATGCACTTTTATCTATCAATGAGTTTTCTGAAGAGCATGAAATAGCCCGAGATACAGTAGAAAAAGCCTATAAAGATTTGCGAGAAAAGGGAATAATTATCTCAATTCGTAGCAAAGGATATTATATTGATTCTACAAAAACAACTGAAAAACACCGCATTTTTTTGCATTTCAATAAACTTAGTGCCTATAAAAAAACAGTGTACGATGCTTTTGTAAAAACCATAGGCGATAAAGGGCAGGTAGATATTTTTATTCACCACAACGATTTGCAACTATTTGAAAATCAGCTTGCTAAAGCTCTCGGAAATTATACAAACTATGTAGTAATTCCTCCTGATATTGAAGAAAAGGAATCTGTAGCTAGGGTTTTAAAAAGAATCCCCCCCAAAAAATTATTGATTTTAGATAAATATGTAGAAGGATTTGATGGCGTAGCTGCCGTGTATCAAAATTTTGAAACAGATATTATTAATGCTCTAACGCTTGGCTTAGAGGAATTAAAAAAATACCGAAAACTCAGCTTGGTATTTCCAAAACGCAAAGGCTATGCCAGCGAAGTGATGCTAGGATTTACAAAATTTTGTAGTCTTTACGATTTCGAGTTTGATATCATCAGCGAAATTCAGGAAAATAAGGTGAATGAAGGAAAAGTATTTATTGTGATAGAAGAAGAAGCCTTGGTTCATATTATCAAATTTGCAAAAGCCAAAACACTTAAGTTAGGGAAAGATGTGGGCGTCATTTCCTACAATGAAACGTTGCTAAAAGAAATATTGGCAGATGGAATCACCGTCATTTCTACCGATTTTGAGGAAATGGGGCACAACGCTGCAAGATTGCTGCTTGAAAATAAAAAGGAACAAATCAATAACACCTTCCGATTGATTAAGCGCCAATCGCTTTGAGCTGAATGCGGGCAAAGTTCAAGGCATAAATTGAAAACAAACGAAGGTTATTTTCTCTACTGTTTCCGGCTATAAATTTCTTGGCAATGGTTTTGTTTTTGTCAGAATAGGCGATCCAAACCGTACCAACTGGTTTTTCGTCCGACCCTCCCTCAGGGCCTGCTATTCCAGTAGTAGCTATTGCAATATCGGTATTGAGCTTTTTTCGTATATTTTTAGCCATTTCTAAGGCGGTTTGCTCGCTTACTGCCCCAAAATCAGTTAATGTTTGTGCATTCACACCTAGTTCTGCTATTTTTACTTCATTTGAGTATGAGATAATTGAGCCCTTATAATAAGCCGAACTTCCAGAAATAGAAGTGAGTAAATGAGCCAAATAGCCCCCTGTGCAGCTTTCAGCAGTGCCAATAGTGAAGTTTCTATCTTTTAACAATTGCCCTACTATGGCTTCCAGCTTGCCGTTGGTATCATAGCCAAAAATATAATCTTCACTGATGGGGATTAATTTTTTTGTTAAATCGTCAATTTCTTTTTTTAATAATTCTTCATTATTTCCAAGCCCTGTAAGTCTCAATTTTACAATGCCCAACGAAGGCAAGTAAGCCAATTTGATATTACTTGGCAGGTTGTTTTCCCAATCTTTTATCTTTTCTGCTAGAAAGCTCTCACCAATCCCCACAGTATGAATCATTTTGTGTACGATTACAGGAAGTTCGAAATGCAATTTCAGTTTTTCAATCACTGAAGTTTGCATAATGTGTTTCATTTCGTACGGCACACCAGGCATAGAAATAAATATTTTACCTTTATTTTCAATCCACATTCCGGGTGCGGTTCCCATGCTATTCATTAGCACTTCGCAATTGGAAGGCACATCGGCTTGCTGAGAGTTAGTATCAATCATATCTCGGCCACGCCTGGCAAAAAAATCAGTAACTTGATTAAGTGTGGGAAGGTGTCTTACCAGCCCGACTCCAAAATACTTGGCAATAGTGTGTTTGGTAATATCGTCTTTGGTTGGTCCTAGGCCGCCTGTAATTAAAATAATATCAGCTCTACTAGATGCTTCCTCCAGAATTTGCAGAATAGCGGCTTCGGTATCTCCAACAGCTGATTTTCTGACAGTTCTTATGCCAATTTTACTTAATTCTTCGCTTATATATTGGGTGTTGGTATCGGTTATTTGGCCGTATAAAATTTCGTCTCCAATGGTGATTACTTCTGCAGTCATGTTTTTTAGTTGATTGTAAACGAATAGTAATCTAAGGTATCAAAATACAAAACGATGCCAGCTGCAAAAAGCCCCACGCTGCTTTTGATAAAAAAGGGAAACGTGTTACCATTCAATTTCTTTGCTCCCTTTCGATTTCAAAAATTCATTGGTTCGTGAAAATGTTTTGCTGCCCAAAAAGCCTTTGTTGGCAGAAAAAGGTGAAGGATGTGCAGATTCTATAATAAAGTGTTTTTCTTCATCCAGAATGGCGTTTTTTTTCTGTGCATAAGCTCCCCACAATATAAATATTAAATCATCTTTTTCATTATTTAGGGTTTGAATTGCACTATCAGTAAATTTTTCCCAACCTTTATTTTGATGCGAACTAGGTGTAAAAGCTCGTACGGTAAGTGTTGCATTCAACATCAAAACGCCTTGTTTAGCCCAATGTTCCAAATTTCCTGAACTAGGAATCGGTTTGCCAATATCCGTTTTTAGTTCTTTGAATATATTCATTAACGAAGGTGGAGGTTTTATGCCATCGTTTACCGAAAAGCACAACCCATTTGCCTGTCCTTCACCATGATATGGATCTTGCCCAATAATTACAACTTTTACATCATTATAAGGTGTGAAATCAAATGCAGAGAATACTTGGTTTTCAGGAGGATAGCACTTATAGGTTCTGTATTCATCTTTCACAAAATCGATAAGCTCCAAAAAATACTCTTTCCGAAATTCATTTTTCAAAGCCTTTTCCCAACTCGGCTCAATTTTTACTTGCATACGGAATGGTTCAATAAATTCAAAATTAGCAAAAGCTTTTTATAAAAAAGTTTTGATGAGACTTTATAATTAGGCGAGTAATTACAATGAAAATGATAGGGTTTTATAAAACTTAATAAAAATTTGGTTTGATTTTAAGTAAAATAAAAAAGAGGCCATAAGCCTCTTTTTTAAATATACACATTGAATTTTTAACATTTTTTTGAGAGAATTTTAACTCTCAGAAGGGTTCTCAATATTATCTCCTCCTTTTTTATTTTTCTTTCAAGGACTAGGAGAACTTTTACTTCTTCCTTTCCAGCGATTTCATTACCATAGTAGCATTTGGGTCGGTAGGGTCTATTTCCAATACCTTCCTCCAAACCTCTTTCGACTTCGAAATATTCTTAATATTCAGATAATATTTACCAATATATGTATAGCCTGAAACAATATCGTTCTTGTATTTCGCAGCATCTTTAGCAGTGGCTACTTCTATGAACTTCTCATAATGAGGAACCGCAATACCTGATTTCGCGTCTTTATCTTGCCTCGAATTTGCTAAGGCTTTCCATTTGTAACCCAGCGGTTCTTCTGGTTTGAACCTTACCAAAGCACTGAAAATAGTATCGGCTTGCACATAGTCTTCAGCATTAAAATAGGATCTTCCCCAATTTAAATAGTCGTTTGCCCCTGGATTTTTATACTTATAATATTGAGTATAATAAAATGCTGCATTTTTATATTTTTTCTTGTCGCTGAATCCTTTCGCTACCTCATTTAGCAACTCAAATTCGGTTGTGTCTTTAGTTATAGTTTTCAATATATATTGGCCACCCAAAGTATCATTGCCATTTTTAATAAGAAGTTTGCCATAATATTCATAATCCATCACTATCAGTTTGTTGCTATCACCTGTTAATTCTATAAACTTTGTGATGCTTGTTAAACCGTTTTTAAAATTCTCCATCGCTTTCAAGGAATCTTTCTCAGCTATCCCAACTTCATAATTGCAATAGGCATCCAATCGAAACAGTATTCTGTCGTTAGGATTGAGAATAAAAAGCTCTTTTAATTGAGCTACAGCATCTTCATAATCACCTACAGTAAAGGCAAAATAGGCAAATCTGAATTTGGTTTTATAGTTGCCATCGGTCATGCTCAAGTATTTTTTATACTCATCGGCAGCTTTATCTCTAAATTTGGGAAATTTGAAATACAATTCAGCCCTTTCTCTATATGCTGGTGAATAAGAAGGATCAGCTTCTATGCCTTTATCGTAATAAGAAAGTGCTTCTTGGAAGTTTCTGGCCTGTAAATAAATCTTACCACCCTTTATATGGGCCTTAGCCAATTTAGGATTTACTGACAACGCTTGGTTGTATTGCCTCACAGCCCTGCTTCCCGCTCCTTTGTCAACCAACAAATAGGCATCGCCAAGAGCCAAGATAATATCTGTGTTCTTCGCATCTAGCGATTGTGCTTTTTCCAATTGAGGCACAGCCACTAAAGCATCTTTTGCACCTTTGTATAAATAGGCCTCACCAATTTTGAAAAACACCATAGCATTTTTCATCTTCGTCATTTTGGTAGCCATCTCAAAATATACTTTAGAAGAATCCCAGCTGTTAGTTAAATATTTTACAGCACCCAAGCCTACATAGTTTAATGCAAATTTCGGGTCTAATTGTTCGCCTTTGGTAAATGCTAATTTTGCGAGCGCGATTGATTCATCTGTATTGGTAGTATCAAGTTGAGCTACTTTCAAATAGTAATCTCCCAAATAATACTGGTTTTCAGCACTTTGTTGATTTTTATCTACTAAACTCTTAAAAACTTTTTCTGCATTTCCATATTGTTCTACATCTATTAGTTTCAATCCTTCTTGAATAGATTGTGCAAAACTGAATTGCAGTGAAATAATGGCCAATATGCCCGTCTTAATAAATTTTACCCTCATTTTATGTAATTAATTATTGTTGTAATGTTTAAAATTTAATAATACTCTGTTTTGATAGAGATTAACTCTCTTCAACAAATCATTTTATTGAGTTTGTCTAAATTTTCAATGTATTGGTATAATCTGTTTTTAAGGATTTTTATTCTTTACCTGAATAATCCTCAACGGGGCATTGGCCGGAACAAGCCCTGATTTCAATACAATTCTTTGCCCCCGTTCACTCAACACAAAAGCTGCAAAACCTGTACCTAAACCTACCCTTGCTTCTCTGCTAATAATATATAAGTCTCTACAAAGCGGATACCAATTCTGTGCCATATAAGCTTGATATGGCTGATAGTATTCACTTTTCTTGGCATTTTCTTTTTCGGCTATGGCCACTACTTTTATTGTGTTGGTAAAATATTTTGAAGTAGAATCATCGCCATCGCTAATCCAATTCACACCAATCACGCCAATTGCCCCTTTATTGTTTCGCACATATTCTACCACTTCTTTATTTCCATTGGCAGAATAAAAACGTTTTCTTGCTTTACTATCGCAGCCGAATTTATCTACAATATATTGTAAATTGCTAGAGCTTCCATTGTCAAATACAATCTGAATATCCCCAGAATTGTTGCTTTTGCTCATTGCTTTCCAATTTAATACGCTCCCCCGAAAAATCGATTTCAACTGTACCATATTCAACAAAGAATCAGGGTTGGAATTGTGGACTATCAATGCCACACCATCTACGGCTACTTTATTTATTCTTGGAATGATTTTAGCTTTCTCAAAAATTGCTTTTTCGTAATCATTCAATTGCCGAGAAGCGAAAATCAGTCTTACACTGTCTTTGAGCAATTCGGCAAATGCACCATCTTCAGGCTTATAGGTTATATTAATAGTTGCATATTTATAGAATGCTCTAAATACATCTAGTTCAGCATCTACTATGGGTTGAAAAGATTCATCGGAAGCTATCTTAATTGTGCCATAAGTAGCCGTATCTGCACCCTTTTCATTGATGTCGTTGTTACAGCCAACTAAAAGCAAATTAAAAATCATAAACAATCTTCCCAATTTGCTCATTGCGATGTGTTTAATAATTTATATTGTTTCAAGCCTCTAATTATTCTGAAAATACCATACCCAATTAATAATCCTCCAATGATATTTTGATAAGGGAAAGGTGCAGGAGTCCAACCCAGAATTGAACCTAGAAGAAAGTACAGCCCGACTCCCACGTAAACCACCGACATAAACAAGCCAAAATAAAGTATATACTTCTGCATTTTGATAAATAATGATTTTTTTGAAATACAATTGATATGCCTTCTAAACCAAAATAGCCCGCAATGCGAGCTATTTTGGTTTAATATAATTGTATACTAATTAAGTGCAAACTTAATTGGTACAGTAAATTTCACAGATACTGGACGGCCATTTTGCTTTCCAGGTTTCCATTTCGGAAGCGATTTAATAACTCTTACTGCTTCCTCATCACAGCCACCACCAATGCCTTTCACTACATCTACATTTGAAACTTCCCCTTGACCATTGATAACAAAAGTTACAATTACTCTTCCTTCAAGGCCTTGTTGTGAAGCAATTCTTGGGTATTTGATGTTTGACGATATATGCTTCATCATAGCACCTTGGCCACCAGGAAATTCTGGCATTTCTTCTACAACTAAGAAGACTTCTTCTCTAGCCTCTTCAATTACCTGAGCTGGTGCAGGTTCTTCAATCATATTGTCAATTCCTTCCTCACCTTTTACATTTTCGGTAGAAATCACCTTGTCCTTCATGTCATCAACGGTAGGTGGATCTTCCTGTACTTTTTCATCATCTTCCACTTTTGGAGGCAAGAATTTAACGGCAGCCGCTAATTTAGGTACTTCAATTT
>CAZMFZ010000123.1:0-10311 GCA_964565665.1 uncultured Bifidobacteriaceae bacterium
AGGAAGTATACACTTTATTAAACGACATTACGCAAACTTGCCCAAATTCATTTATTGAGGGAAAAAAATTTTCTTTGGCTTGGCACTATAGAAATACTGAAAAAGATGAAGGCCAAATTCAATCTAGAAAATTAATTACTATATTGAAAGATGCGGCACGATATTATAATTTAAAAATTTTGGATGGGAATAAGGTGGTGGAGATAACAACTGGAGCCACAGATAAAGGAAAAGCTATACAACATGTAATTGAGAGAAATGAATATGATTGTATTATATGTATGGGAGACGACACTACAGATGAATACATGTTTGAATATCTTTTTAAAAATGAAAATGCTATTACAATAAAGGTAGGGAACGGAAACACCATTGCTAAACACAAATTGGAATCTGTTGAAGAGGTAATATCATTTATACAAGAATTATCATTATGAGATTAAACGTTGCACTTGTTATTTCCATTATTCTGGCTGTTGGCATGGTGGCATTGGGGTTTACATACTTTCAGATTGCAACCGAAAGAGAAAAACTTAATAATGAACTTGAGAATCGAATATCAGAAATTGCTAAAGAGTTCACTCAGATCAATTTAGCAACTTTGACTGAAAAGTCCCCAGAAAGTACCGAGAGAAGTATTGATAGTATCTGCAATAATTATCAACTAATTGGAATTGCTATTTATTATAACAATGACAGTATTGTCGTAAATCGTGCTGCAACTTCTTTCATAAAACTTTCTCTTGACTACATCACAGAGTCTATAGCCGCTGACACATCGCAAGGGAATTACATCCCCTCAAACAGAAAAAATATTTTCCAATATATCAAACCATTAAAACAGGAAAATGTATCAAACACGGCAATTATTTTTTATGCAGACGCAGAATATATAGATAATATTATTGGGGATATTTGGTTTCGGAATTTTCTCAGGTGGTTTATTCAGGCATTAATTGTTTCATTTATTACCGTTCTCATAATTAGATGGGGAATTTTTAGCCCGATAAATAAAATTGTTAATTGGGTAAAAGCAGCCCGTACAGGCAACTTAGAGCAATTAAAACAATATCCACCTGCCAAATTTCTTGCTCCGCTCCATAAAGAAATAGTTCACATTGCAAAAGCAATGCACGAAGCAAAAGCCGTTGCCGTGGAAGAAGCAAAATTAAGAAGTAATGCCGAAGCAATATGGACCCCAGAGCGATTGAAGGTAGAAGTAGGGAATATTTTGCAGAACAAAAAAATGGTAGTTGTTTCTAACCGTGAACCCTATATGCATATTCACGAAGGGAAAAACATTAAATGCATTGTGCCAGCAAGTGGCATGATTACTGCAATGGAGCCCATATTGAAAGCATGTGGCGGATTGTGGATTGCATCTGGAACAGGAGATGCTGATAAAGAAACGGTTGATGAAAATGATAAACTGCAAGTTCCTCCCGATGAAGCGAAATATACACTAAGAAGGCTTTGGCTGAGTAAGGAAGAAGAAAACCATTTTTATTATGGCTTTTCAAATGAAGGATTATGGCCACTTTGCCATATTGCACATACACGACCCACATTCAGAATAGAAGATTGGGACTATTATAAAAAAGTGAATGAAGACTTTGCAAAAGCGGTGTTGGAAGAAACTTCCAATGAAGAAGATCCATTTATTCTCATACAAGATTATCATTTTGCGCTTTTGCCCGAATTAATAAAAAAGGAAAAACCAAATGCCAAGATTGCCATCTTTTGGCATATTCCTTGGCCAAATCCTGAATCTTTCGGTATATGTCCTTGGCAAAAAGAAATATTGCGGGGAATGCTCGGTGCAGATTTAATTGGGTTTCATACCCAATACCACTGCAATCATTTTCTTGAAACTGTAAACAAGGCCATGGAATCAAGAGTATCATGGGATAACTTTTCAGTAAAAATAGCAGGGCAATCAACCTTTGTCAAACCTTTTCCTATCAGCATTGCATTTACATTAAAGGACTACGAAAACACTTCACCTAAGGAATATTCTTCCGTTCAGTTGCTTGACGAACACGGCATCACAGCCCAGTACATGGGCATTGGTGTTGACCGTATTGATTACACAAAAGGCATCATAGAAAAATTTCTTGCCATAGAGCGCTTCTTAGAGAAAAACCCATCGTATCAGGGCAAATTTACCTTTGTGCAAGTTGGTGCACCAAGCCGTACTTTGCTAAAAACTTATGCTGATATTGCCAATGCTGTGCAAAATGAGGCAGACAGAATAAACTGGCGTTTCAAATCAAAAAACTGGAAAGCAATATTATTACTAAAACGCCATCATAGCCATGAGGAAATACAACCCTTTTATGCTTCTGCAGATTTATGTATGGTCACTTCTTTGCATGACGGCATGAACCTTGTGGCAAAAGAATTTGTGGCTACCCGAAATAATAATGATGGAACACTAATACTCAGCCGTTTCGCTGGGGCGTCTGAGGAACTTCACGGTGCCATTATCATTAACCCCTACGACATAGAGAAATCTGCAGACGCTATCAAACAAGCTTTAGAAATGACAATAGAAGAGCAACATCAGCGAATGAAACAAATGAGACAGGTAATTGTGGGGAATAATATATACTCTTGGGCTGCAGACTTAATAAGAACAATGTCAACTATTCAAAACTAAGGAATTAATGATAACGCGAATTGACAATGATTGCAGACAGAAGAGATTGAGGAGAGCCGAAAAGTGTAAGGGATTTGATTTCCCTTACACAATTTGAGTTACGGTGTAGCCAAGCGTATTTAACAATTTTCGGCAAGCAATAATGCTCCCCAACTCACCAAGCACAATTTTGATTTCAGATTTAGCCATATTCACATCTACTAGTTTTACAGCATATAGCTTTTTCAATTCACTTATAATGTTGTGAATAGCTTCTTTAAATCTGAGGTTTTGAACTTTTAAACGGTAAACTTCCATGAGGTTGTATAATTATCTTGTGTTTTGATATGAGAATTGTAAGTAAAAAAACTATACCACAAACCTGTATATCAGTTAGCTCGAGAAATATTAATTTCCATTATGCAAAATAAAATTTCATTCGACTCTATTCTCCAAGCTGTTAGCCAATTTACCACTTTACAATTGGTACTTGTAGCAGCCGGTATTGTGGTAGTTTTCATTGCGGCTTATTATTTGATATTCAGAATTGTAAAACAAAGCATTACCGAGCAGTATAGGGTTCCCCATCTGCTTTACAAATTTATATTCAAACCCGGCATGGTGGTATTCGGGGCTGTAAGCTTGTGGCTTGTAATGCAATGGCTTGAGCCCCTCTTCATTATCTCTGTTTATAAACTGCTGGTTCATATTATTTTACTTGTAATAATAGTGTCGGTAGGGCTTTTGCTCACCCGAGCCTTGGCCTTTGCCCGCGAAGTAAGCGCAATCTATTACGACACTGCAAAAGACGATAACCTTGAAGCTCGTAAAACCCGTACCCAATTCAAAATCATAGAAAAAGTACTCAATTTTGTGATTGTAATAGCCACAATTGCCTTTGTGCTCATGACTTTCGAATCGGTACGCCACTTGGGCACAACACTATTAGCATCTGCTGGGGTAATAGGTATTATTATTGGTTTTGCAGCTCAAAAAAGCATATCTACGCTGGTAGCGGGAATTCAAATTGCTATTTCCCAACCTATTAGGATAGACGATGTGGTGGTACTTGAAGGCGAATGGGGGCGTATCGAAGAGATTACACTTACTTATGTTGTTGTAGCTATTTGGGATAAGCGAAGGCTCATCGTCCCCATCAATTATTTTATTGAAAAGCCATTTCAAAACTGGACTCGCACCACCACAGAGCTGCTTGCCACCGTGTTTATTTATATGGATTACACTGTTCCAGTACATGCCATCCGTGAAGAACTGACCCGGCTTTTGCCCCTCTCAAAGTATTGGGATGGCAAATTAAACGTAGTGCAAATTACCAATGCCACGGATACCAATGTTGAGGTACGAATACTCATTAGTGCCTCCAACTCCGATAAAGCCTTCGATTTGCGATGCGAAATCCGCGAAGCCATAATAAGCTTTTTGCAGAAATCGTATCCAGCATCGTTGCCAAAAACTAGAATTGAAGCAATTGCAAATAAAGAATTAATAAACTCTTACCTGTAGCCTCAAACCTCCAAACCTGTAACCTCAAACCTGTTAACTTTAACCTCCAAATCAATAAAAATGATCAATAAAAATAATTACGAAAAATACTACCCCAATTTGGCACTGTTTGTAATGGCGGTTTTGGGTATTTTCCTGTTCTACAGCCTCTCCATGTTTCTCAACGCAGTGCTGGGGGCAATTATAATGTACATTCTCACAAGGCCAGTAATGGTGTGGCTTACAGAGAAAAAGAAATGGAACAACACCTTGGCAACCCTCACAACGATGCTGGTCTCCTTCCTTGTTTTTGTAGTGCTTATTGGCGGCATATTCTATTTGCTTATTGGCAGGGTTACCGAATTATTATCCAACCCTCAACAATTGATGACGTTATTCGACAAAGTGCACGCCTTTGCAAATGAAAAACTAGGCTTTGAAATACTATCTGACGACATGGTCACCACCATTAAAGCAACGATTGCTGGCATGGCTTCGAGCTTGCTTGATCAAACATTTACCATCGTTACCGATATTGGCATCATGTATTTTATCTTATATTTTATGCTCGCTTCTAGAAAATCGATGGAGAATACCATCAATTTTTACCTGCCTTACAAACCCGAGAAAATCAAGTTGTTCACCAATGAACTGAAAGCCCAAACCTACTCCAATGCTATTATCACACCCTTACTGGCTCTTATACAAGGCATAGCAGCCTCAATTGGTTATTGGCTATTAGGCGTTACCGAACCCATTTTTTGGGGTTTGATGACGGGTGTGTTCTCCTTTATGCCCATTATAGGTTGTATGGTAATATGGGTTCCTTTGTCGGTATTTATGCTGGCCAACGGCCAAACTTGGAATGGATTTGGCGTTATCATCTACAGTATTGTCATTACCACCAATATCGACAATGTATTTAGGTTAATACTGCAAAAGAAATTTGCTGATGCCCATCCGCTCATCACATTGATGGGATTTTTAATGGGGATAAAGTTTTTCGGTATTTCGGGCATTATTATAGGCCCTGTGCTTATGTCTTTTTTCTTGATAATGGTTAAAAGCTTTCGCAAAGAATTTATGGAAGCCGCGCAAGAAATTTCCGAAGAGTGAAAGTGCTTTCAAGCGGGCGGAATCTAGAAAGGGTTATGGCAAAAAACACATTTTTCTAAACGGAATGGGATTGTTAAGACTATTAATTTGTATTATCTATTTCCCAATTTAGACGGTCATGATCTATCAGTTGCTTTAGTTCTTCTTCTTTAGGTAGATATAATCGGTATTTACTGGCAAACAGTTTTTCATTATCGGCCAATACTGAATATTTTACAATTGTTTCGTCTTTTTCAGTGCAAAGTATTAGCCCAATGATGGGATTGTCGTCTTCTCTTTTTTTGAGGCCGTTGTACATTCGTACATACATGTCCATCTGGCCAATGGCTTCATCGGATAGTTTATGAGTTTTGAGGTCGATGAGTACAAAACATTTGAGGTAATAGTTGTAAAATACCAAATCAATATAAAAATCAGCCGTATCTGTAACGACATGCTGCTGCCTCCCGACAAATGCAAAGCCTTTGCCTAGCTCCATTAGAAATTGCTGCAAATGGTTGATTAATGCGGTTTCAATGGTATTTTCATTATGTTTATAATCAAAACGTAAGCCCAGAAATTCGAAGATGTAGGGGTCTTTGATTATATTTTCTGGTATTGGTTTGGCGTAGATAGTTGTATCTAAAATCCTACCTACATATTTTGCGTTGATGTTTCTTTGCAATGTTCTGGTATCCCAATTTCCCTCAATTTAAAATTGCATGTATTGCAATCTGAGATTTGTGGTTTCTATTCTGCTGATTATTCGGTAGTGAGTCCAGCTCAATTCAGTACGCACTGCGTTCCAAATTGGAAAAGCAGAATAAAAGGCACGAAAGTTATTGAGATTACGTTCGTCAAAGCCTTTACCGAACTCAATAGTAAGCTGAGTAGCTAAATTTTTAAGTGTGGATTTGCCATATTCAGCTTTTGGCTTGCCTCCTTATTCATCGGCAGCAATCAAATTGCCTATTTCCCAATACATATTCAATAAAAATTGAATTGGTAGTGCGAAAGGCATTCGCTTTTGCTTGCTTTACGATTGCAGCTATGGAATTTAAGAGGCTATTTTCAGAATTGTGGGAGATATTGCTCATTGTAAGGGTACAATAGAAAAAAATCAAAATAAGTAAAATAACAGCAAAGGGATAAATAAATTGCTAAAGCATAGATTTATTTATCTTGCTTATACGCATTAATAAATTAAGGCTTAATTCATAAATGCAATAATTTAGAACTGGATTTGAGTTGAGAAAGATTCTATACACTACACCGGATATTCTACAAAATTCCGCTCAGTTTCGTAAAGCACAATTTTGAGTTCGTATTTATCGCCAAGTAGTGGCTTTAGAATATTGTAGAATACCACAGCCATATTTTCAGCGGAAGGTATGAGGGATTTAAACTCAATAGTATCCATATTGAGATTTCGGTGGTCGAATTTGTCAAGAATATTAGCTTTTACCAGTTCACTCAAGTATTTCATATCGATGGCATAGCCCGTTTGTGGGTCTATTTCACCTGTCACTTTCACAATTAAATCATAGTTGTGGCCATGGAAATATTCATTAGCACATTTCCCATAAAATGCTTCGTTTTTTTCCTTGCTCCAGTGGTCGTTATAGAGTTTGTGGGCGGCATTGAAATGCTCTTTTCTGCAAACTGTAATTTTCATTTTAGATTATTCTATTTTATTATCTTCGCAAATTATAACAGCTAGATGAAGGTAAAGTTCAACCTATATATTGTATTTCTACTCAGCTTATTTCACTTTTATACTTGCCATGCACAACCTGGCAAACAACCCATACAGATTGGCATCAATTACCACTATGGTTTTTTGCTTAATCATGCCCCAAAGAGAACACATATTGGCGGTCCGGTTTTGAAAACATTAAATGGTGTTGAAATAAACGCAACTTGGCAAACACTGGGCAGTAAGCCTTGGCACAAATATTATGGTTTCCCCAAGTGGGGAGCTTCATTGATATATTATTCGGTGGGCGAAAAATCTACCTATGTGAAATACGACCAGAAAGACTTTACAGTTTATGATGTAGATTTTGGCGATTGCTATACTTTGCTCATTCACAGTTCATTAAAGCCGATTACTACCCGCTATTTCGAGATGAATATAAGGCTGGGTACGGGCTTGGGCTATTTTACAAAAGTGTATAATGCAAACGACAATCCTGGAAATTTGTGGATTAGTTCGAGAATAAATCCATCGATGCACCTCAATATTGAAGGGCAGTTTAATTTATCGCCCCAATGGGCTTTTATAGTTGGGGGGGCATATACCCATTTTTCAAATGGTGCTACTCGAATGCCAAACTTGGGTGTAAATTTCCCAACGGCAAATGTAGGTCTGCGTTTTACACCATTTCCTGAGAGAAAATTAATTAAAAGAGATTCAATTTATCCTGAAGCAAAGAAAAATTATTTGCATTTTTCAATAGCAGGAGGCACAAAAGTATTGGCCGAATACGGCACTACCTATTACCCAACTTTGGCCGCAAGTGTTATGTACGGTCGAAGGGTAGGCAAAATATCGAAATTATTAGTGAGCATCGATGCCTTTAGAGATGGTTCACTTTTAGGTGATTCGCTGGGTACAAACAAAAACAAAGATTTGAACCGCTATGGAATATGGGTAGGTCATGAATTTTTGCATGGAAGATTGGGATTGATATTTGGAGTTGGATATTATTTCTACAAAAAAACCGAAAGAGATGCGCCAACTTACATTAAAGTGGGATTGAGGCATTATTTTCAAAAGCATTTTTTTGGAGGTGTTACACTCAAAACCCATTATGGCCAAGCAGATTGTTTTGAATGGACATTGGGTTATACTTTGTAAAAAGCAATAAATAAAAAGTTGTCTATATAAAATGCACACCTATCATGAAGCCCTAAGTTTAATACTGGCAGAAAGAAAAAATTTGGGCACAGAAAAGGTGGCCCTTGAAAAAGCCAATGGCAGAGTGTTGGCTCAAAATATATATGCCGATCGCGACTATCCACCATTCAACAGAGCAGCGATGGATGGCTATTGCTTTGAATGCACTGATACCATATTATTAAATGAATATAAATGTGTAGATACCATATTTGCAGGAGGCACATCTGAAAAAACGTTGCAAAAAAGTGAATGCTTTAAAATAATGACGGGGGCTGCCGTGCCACTACCTGCAAATATGATTGTGCGTGTTGAAGATGCAAAGGCGGAAAATGATATAATTTCATTTTCGATTGAAAATGTAAATCCTTTTCAAAATATAGCCAAGCAAGGCGAAGATGTGAAACTGGATGAACTCACCATTATTTCTGGAACTGCAATAAACAATAGTGTAATCGGAGCTTTGGCATCTTTGGGTAAATATGAAGTAGAGGTTTACAAATTGCCAAATGTAGCCATCATTTCTACTGGAAATGAAATTAAGAAAGTCGATGATAAAGTTTCTACCATTCAAATTAGAGATAGCAACAGCTTTACTATTGCTGCTTTTTTAGCCAAATTTAAAATCGAGTCCATCCATAAAGCATTGGTGAGAGATGTGGCATCAGAACTCGAAACGCAAATAGCCAAGGCTTTAGAGAACGACATTATTATTATTTCGGGAGGTGTTTCGGCTGGCGATGCAGATTTTATTCCTCAAATATTAAAAGCCCTAGATGTAAACCAGATTTTTCATAAAGTAAAAATAAAGCCAGGAAAGCCAATTTGGTTTGGCAAAGGCAAGGAAGGCCAAATTGTATTTGCCTTGCCTGGCAATCCAGTATCTGTTCAGGTGACTTGCCGCATATTTGTAGAACCTTTTTTAAGAGCATGTTTTTCGTTGGCTACTGACAATTCATTTTTTTTGCCTTTGGCTCAAGAAAAGAAGAAGAAAGTGAAGTTAGATGAATTTTTTCCTTGCAAACTTGAAAATATGACCAAAACTCAAATTCTGCCATTGCATTTCAATGGTTCGGGCGATATTACTGCAACATTGGGTTCGGATGGTATTGGTTTACACACCATTGCACACGAAAATTTGTCAAAGGATACTACAATTCAATTTTTCCCCTGGTAATCGACTCATTACTACCATTGTCTTTAACTTAAGCTGCTTTTTTTAGACCTTAACTCATGCTTCCGTTTGAACGTGTCAAGCTCTTATCTATTGGGAAGGGATTGAGGTCGTATGGAAATTACATTGTCTCCTCTGCCATTTGTAGTTGTATATACTCATCAATTTTTAGAATCTACAATAATCACGATTTTATTTTTTTGAGATATAGGTTCGAAATCAACTGTATTTATTAAAAATTTATATAATTTTTTGAATAATAGGTTTAAATATTAATTGAAATTATAAAATATATATACTATTTGTGATTTTAGTGTTAAAATTTATACTCAATTATTTTGAGTATAAATACTTATTGTGTAGGTTTGATTCCAGAGATAAAAAACGAAATATTATGTACATTTTATGGAATCAAGTTTAAAATCAAACGCCTATTTCAAAAAAGCTGATAAAATATCATTGATTAGCTTAAAAAATATGCCTATGCGTATATTTCATATATCATCAAGAGGGTACATTTTAGCAGCTTTTTTACTTTGCGAAGGCATAGGTATTTATTTATTCTCCCAAGCCGAAACCCTTACTGGAGCAGTAATATTAATGTTGGGGTTTGCCCTTTTTTTAAAAATGGCGACCGGAGCTTCTTATTCTATCGTGCCATTTGTCAATAAAAAGGCATTAGGCTCTATTGCAGGTATAGTAGGGGCGGGGGGAAATGTAGGGGCAGTTTTGGCCGGATTTCTATTCAAATCAGAGACTATTACCTATCGCGATGCTTTTTTGTATATCAGTTTCGCAGTGGTTGCCATTGGATTAATTATCTTAATCACACGCTTTTTTTCAGCCCAAGAGGGTGCAGGTATAATTAAACATTCATCTAAACAAGTACTGGAAGTAGAAACAGCATAAATATTTTATTGAAGTTGCCAGGATGGAGCTTCAATAAAAGGACAGAGTTGCAGCTCTGCCCTTAAAATCAATCGTAACTCAACAGTTTAATAT
>CAZMFZ010000124.1:0-10283 GCA_964565665.1 uncultured Bifidobacteriaceae bacterium
AGAAATAGGCATTGATATAATATGAAGGATAAAGTTTATATTTTCGATACTACATTAAGAGATGGTGAGCAAGTACCGGGCTGCCAATTGACTACATTAGAGAAGATAAAAGTGGCCAAAGAACTCGAATCGCTAGGGGTAGATGTAATTGAAGCGGGGTTTCCAATTTCAAGCCCAGGCGATTTCAATTCAGTGGTCGAGATTTCAAAAGCAGTATCGGAGCCTATAATATGCGCACTTACCAGAGCCAGAGAAGGTGATATTGATGTGGCGGCTCAAGCATTGCAGTATGCCAAACACAAGCGAATTCACACCGGAATAGGTTCTTCAGATATTCACATTCAATATAAATTCAACAGCACAAGAGAGAAAATACTTGAGCAAGCCATTGCAGCCACCAAATATGCCAAAAAACTGGTGGAAGACATTGAGTTTTATTGCGAAGATGCAGGCCGTGCCGACAATGTGTTTTTGGCACAGATGGTAGAGGCTGTAATTGCGGCTGGAGCAACCGTGGTTAACATTCCCGATACTAATGGATTTTGCCTACCAGAGCAATACGGTGAAAAAATCAAGTTTTTGTACGATAATGTAAAGAATATTGACAAAGCCATTATTTCAGTACATTGCCACAACGACTTAGGCTTGGCCACGGCCAATTCTTTGATGGGCGTGAGAAATGGAGCAAGGCAAATTGAGTGTACAATCAATGGCATTGGCGAAAGAGCAGGAAATACTTCACTTGAAGAGGTGGTAATGGCCATAAAACTGCACGGTAAAACGATGGGTGTATTTACTGATATTAACAATAAAAAGATATATCCTATTAGCAAAATGGTATCAAGCCTTATGCGGATGCCTGTGCAAGCCAATAAAGCCATTGTGGGCAAAAATGCCTTTGCACATTCCTCAGGAATTCACCAAGATGGAGTGTTGAAAAATAAACACACCTATGAAATCATCGACCCTAAAGATGTAGGCATACAAAACAACTCTATCATACTCACGGCTAGAAGTGGAAGGGCCGCTTTAAAGCATCATTTGGAACGCCTAGGCTTCGAACTCACCAAAGAAAAACTAGATGAAGTTTACACCAAATATTTAGTAGTAGCGGATGTAAAAAAAGAGGTGAAAGACGAAGATTTGTATGAAATAATGGGGGCTGACAAGGCCGAACAAGGCATACATCTGGAATTATTGCAGGTGGTAAGCGGCAATCCGGTTACGCCCATGGCTACAGTACGATTGAAAGTAAATGGCAAGGAAGAAGAAGCCTCAGCTACTGGAAATGGGCCAGTAGATGCCGCATTTAAAGCCATTGATAAAATATTGAAGAAAAAAGTAGTGGTGGATGAGTTTCTAATCCAATCTATTCATGGAGGAAGCAGCGACAGTTGTAAAGTGAATATGGAAATTCATTATCAAAATAAAACACACTATGGCTTTTCGCAAAGTACAGATATTGTGGTGGCCTCTGCAAAGGCTTATATAGATGCTATTAATAAATCATTATAATATCTCAGCTATTTCTAGTTTCATTTTGCATTTGTGAAAGAGCTTTTAGTGGCAATTGTTCTATGATATATATTCTCGAACTTTCATACAAAGGCACAAACTACCACGGTTGGCAAAAGCAGAAGAATGCCCACACCGTGCAAGATGAGCTTGAATCAGCCATTTCTACATTGCTCCAATTGAAAATAGATACAATCGGAAGCGGAAGAACCGATGCTGGAGTTCACGCCTTGCAGCAGTTTGTACAATTCGACACATCAGCAATTAAAAATCCTGCGAAGTTCAT
This sequence comes from uncultured Bifidobacteriaceae bacterium, assembly GCA_964565665.1. GTDB lineage: Bacteria > Bacteroidota > Bacteroidia > Cytophagales > UBA9547 > CAZMFZ01. Next base: position 1,802 of record CAZMFZ010000124.1, read on the forward strand.
TTTTCAGCTCAATGCCATTTTGCCTCATGATATTGTAGTAAACCATATATATAGTGCTGGCGATACATTTAATGTGCGTTTCGATGCCATTGAAAGGAGCTATGAATACAGAATTACCTTCGCCAAAAACCCATTTTTAAGTAACGAATGTTGCTTTTATTTTAGGCCGCAGCCTGATATTCAATTAATGAATACGGCAGCTAGTATTTTATATCAACACACCGATTTTCAATCGTTTAGTAAATATAAAACAGAAGTTAATCATTTCAATTGCACAGTTTCGCAGGCTTTTTGGGCGATTGAAAACGACTTATTGGTGTTTCATATTTCAGCCAATCGTTTTTTGAGGGGTATGGTAAGGGCAATTGTAGGCACACTGCTGGAAGTAGGGCAAAAAAAAATTACACTTCACGATTTTGAAGAAATAATCAGGCAGAAAGATAGAGTTTTTGCCAAAGAATCAGTATCGCCCGATGGATTATTTCTCACTAAAGTAAAATACCCCGAATCAATGATTGCTTTACTCGCCTAGTTTATCTTCAAGCTTCTTCACTTTTTGTTCTATGCGAAAAAGATAAAAAATAATTCCAGTAAGTATAATAGCAACCACTGCCACCACTACATATATTTTACCATCGGCACGAAAGGCATCGGCCATTTCTATTTGATTCAACATAAATTCTAAATTTTTGGGTTAATAATTTTCCGACAACTTTTCCTTTATCAAAACAACCATATTACTTTCGCTCCAATCATAGCCTTCCAAAGTGCTTTTTAATACTTTGCCTTCAGAATTTAATAAATAAGTTGTAGGATATTTTTTTATGCCATAAGAAGGCAGCTTTTGATTGGTGGTATAATAATCAAAATCAAATTCAGGAAATCTTTTCTTGAATTGCTCAAGTTTTAGCGTAGATTCATCGGTAATTATCAATACTTTGAAATCAACACTTCCTACCTGATTTTGCAGGCTTTTAATGCTTGGCATTTCCTTTATACAATCTACACACCAAGTCTGAAAAAATGCAATTAAGGTCACTTTGCCTAATAAATCATTCAAATAGGTTGGTTTTTCTACACCATTTTTAGTTACCAACACATTTTTAAAGTCAATATCGGGTGTAGCCAAATATTGCTTGTATACCCAATAGCCTCCAATTAATGCTAATAGTAAAATGAGGACAATTAATTTACTATTGGTCTTTTTCAATTTTGATGCTTTAATAGTTTTGGCAAATGTAGCTAAGAATTAGAAATTAGAATTTGAACTTTACAAGTACTCAAATGATTTTTGTTAAAAAAATTTGCCAAGCCCTATCTTTGCTCAAATTTAATTGAAATGAAGCTTCCTCAAATTATTGCTGTGATTGTGGCCATTGCTACTATTGCCCTACTTTACAATTTACCCAAAGTGGTAATCAACGAAACAGATCAGAACAAACTTGGTACATCAGAATCAACTAATGGTATTGCGAATGAAAAAGTTTCTCCAGCACCTAAAATTTCAGCAAATACCTACAATACCATTCAAAGGTTAAGAAATAGTTTTCTTAATGCTTCCGATACAAAAAAAAGGTGTAATTTTGCGGACTCTTTAGCAAATCAGTTCATTGCTATTCAAAAATACGATAGTGCTGATAGCTATGCAAAGAGATTAGTTCTTTTAAATTCTGACAACAATTCACGCAAAATAGCTGGAAATATCTATTACCGACTATATACATTGGCGGATGAACCTACTGCTGCAACTCGCTTTGCAACTAAGGCACAGGAGCAATTTTCTATTGTTCTTGACACAGATCCCGACAATGCGGAAGTGAAAAATAACCTGGCGATGACCTACGTTACTTCCGAAAACCCGATGAAAGCCATTGCACTTCTTCGTGAAGTGATAGCTAAAAACCCTAGTGATGAAAATGCTATTTTCAACCTGGGATTTCTTTCTATACAATCGGGGCAACATGCAAAAGCTGTTGAAAGATTTGAAAAATTAATAAAAATGAATGAACGCAACTGGAAAGCTCATTTATACTTAGGTATATCGCAGCAAGCACTTGGCAAGCAAGAAAATGCTGTAAAAGAGTTTGAGTTGGTTGCAAAAAACACAAAAGACCTCGATTTGAAAGCTCAAGCAGAGCAATTAATAGAGTAAAAAAACTAAATTATTGTTTAACAACATTTAAAGATTACAATTATGCCTTGCGGTAAAAAAAGAAAAAGACACAAGATAGCCACCCACAAAAGGAAAAAACGTTTGAGAAAAAATAGGCATAAGAAGAAGTAGTTTACTTCCTTTACTATGCTGATACTGAGCCCTTAAATCATTATTTGGTTTAAGGGTTTAGGTTTTTTATTTAGTCTCACCTCAAAACGCGTTACTCCATTGAGCAATGAATTATTTATCAATTCTACTCCCCAAGGGAATAGAATTGCCCTAATGCAGGAGAAGCGGCTGGTAGAATATCACTTTGAAAGTAGTGGAAATACCTTCAATGTGGGCGATATATATTTGGGTACTGTTACAAAAGTAGTACCTGGATTAAATGCAGCCTTCGTTGATATTGGCTACGAGAAAGATGCTTTTTTGCATTATCACGATCTCGGTCCCAATATCCGTTCTCTCAACAAATACAGCAAAGCGGTTCAAACGAACCAGCAACAAAGCTATAAGCTTAATAACTTTAAGGCAGAACCCGAGATTGAAAAATCGGGCAAAATCGATAAAGTGCTTACCAAAGGCCAGCAAATATTAGTACAAGTAGTTAAAGAGCCTATTTCAACAAAAGGCCCACGACTTTCTTGCGAAATTTCAATTGCAGGCAGATACTTGGTATTGGTACCGTTTTCAAACGCTGTGAGTGTTTCAAAAAAAATCACTGAAAAAGAAGAACGACACAGATTGCAAAGGCTTATTACTTCCATTAAACTCGAAAATTTTAGTGTGATAATTCGCACGGTTGCCGAGGGAAAAGAAGTAGCGGAGCTGGATCGAGATTTAAAAAATCTGGTTAAAAAGTGGGAAGATGGTTTTCTAAAATTGAAAACAGCCAAACCACGTGAGGTAATTATAAGTGAAATGGATAGAACAGCTTCCATTTTGCGAGATATGCTTAATGCCAGTTTCGATAGCATTAATATTGACGACAAAACGCTTTTTGACGATATAAAAACTTATATCAAAACCATTGCTCCCGACAAAGAAAAGATTGTAAAATTCTATCAGGGCAAGGAAAAAGTATTTGAAGGTACAGGTATTGAGAAGCAAATTAAGACTTTATTTGGCCGTACAGTAAGTTTGCCGGGTGGTGGATACGTAATTATTGAGCATACTGAAGCCATGCACGTGGTAGATGTGAATAGTGGCAATAAATCAAATACCGAAAGCGACCAAGAGAAAACGGCTCTGAATGTAAATTTAGAAGCAGCCAAAGAAGTGGCACGCCAACTCAGATTGCGAGATATTGGAGGAATTATTGTAATTGATTTCATCGACATGAAAGATCAGGAGAACAGAAATGTACTCTTCAATCGCATGAAAGCAGAAATGGAAGGCGATAGATCTAAATATACGATTTTGCCTTTGAGTAAATTTGGCGTAATGCAAATTACCCGCCAGCGTGTGAGGCCGCAAATGAATATTGTGACAATGGAAATGTGCCCAACTTGCAACGGAACGGGTAAAATCACAGCCAGTATTTTAGTGACAGATCAAATTGAGCAAACCATTGATCATGTACTTACCAAACAAAACGAAAAAGGCATTACCATTGAATTGCATCCATTTGTATATGCTTACTACACCAGTGGCTTAATTTCTAAGCGCTTGTTATGGTATTTCAAATATAAAACTTGGGTTAAATTAGAGAAAAATACCGCTTTAGGATTGGTAGAATTCCGCTTTAGAAACGAAAATGATGAAGAAATTGAGGTAGGCGGAAAATCAAAAAAAGAAGAATTGGTAGAGGTTGATGAAGAACACGAGCATCTCCACGACCATTGAATTTAGCTTATTAATTACAAAGGCCAATCCTCATAAAGGGTTGGCTTTTGTTGTTGTATTAGAGTAGAAATATAAATTGTGTTCCTAAAATTGGCAACATTCGCTAATTGGCTTTACCTGCAAGTAACCCATCAAAAGTAAGCGATAAATAATATAAAGCCCCAATGGTAGGGCCGCCTGCATATTGAATATAGCGTTGATTAAATACATTGGAAGCTCCCAGCTTGGCTGTGGCAAATATTTTTGGCACACGGTAATTTATTTGTGCATCAAATGTGTTGAATGACGGCACTGAGCCATTGGCCAAAGGGCTTTCCCAAAGAAAAGAATCTTGCCATTTCCATACCACATTAAAACCAAAGTTTTTAAATACTTCACGGTTGCCAATAGAAAGCAAAGCATTGTATTTGGGAGTGTTGAAGCCGGTTACAAATACATCAGATGTTTTATTAGTCACAATGTCATTGTAGCCTGCATTGCCCGAAATATTCCATTTGCTGGTAATGTAGTAGCTCAATCGCAAAGCCGAGCCATAGTTGCGAGAGGTATTTTTGGCGTTGGTAAACACCCTGTAGCGAGTTTGCTCAGTTCTATTTGTGTTCAGCATATCAGCAGCTGCTTCATCAGAGCCTACTTTTCCACTCGTAGGCACAGCTACTTCTACTTGCCCTAAAAATCCGCGATATTCATTGAAGTATATATCGACATCTACCACAAATCGGTTTTCAAACAACACGCTTTTATAGCCCAATTCAAAGGAGTTGATGTTTTCAGGCTGGGTGGCTTTCAAATCGGATTTTACCAATACATCTTGTTGGTTTATAGCGGCTTGATTGGCATCGGCTGCAGAAAGTGGATCGGCATTTACGGCATTATTAAAGGCATCTACAGAAGCCTGTGTATAGGAATTTTCAAGATATCCCAATCCATCATTTATTCTAGCTAGCCCACCTACACGCCTTACATTTCCATTATTTACAAAGGACAGTGCTTCAAATAGGGAAGGGAAACGCCATCCGTTTTGCACCGATGCTCTAAAATTATGATATTTATTAAGGGTGTATATCAGCGCAATTCGAGGATTCCATTTGCCTTCAAACTCCATATTTTTATCGTAACGAAGCGAGCCTACTATTTTAAGATTGTCGTTGAAAAGGCGTTTGGTAGCTTGTACAAATCCACCTACTTTGCTGTAATAAACGTTGTTGCCACCTGGAGTGGTGCGTTCGTTCAATGGTTTAGAGAAATCTACAAAATTATTGCCATCGGGAATTACCTCATAAATTCTGGCATCAGCACCAACTAGCACATCTACTATATTTTTGGTATATTTTGAAAAATCGTATTGGCCATCGGCATGATACATATTGCTTTTTTGCCATAATGCTGCCCCGCCTGTATTGTTTGATGTAGAAGTAACGTTGGCAACATGATCCCAATTGTTAATATTCACAATAGTATTTTTCAAATTATTGAATTCAGCTGTTCCAGGCAGCACGCGGCCTTGGTCGGCTACGCCTCTAGCATTTATTAAAGCAGTATTAATATCAACTCCACTATTTGTTTCATTTTGAAACTCGGTATTAAATTTTTTACCCCAAGCACTATTAGATAAATGTGTGAGATCTAAATTGTCGGATAATGGTTTTAGATTGTAGGAGTTGCCCGTGTTTTCAAGCGAAGCATACGCACGCACAGAAAAGTCCGGTGATTTTAATTCTATTTTATGGTTTTGTACCATCACATTGTTGAGTCTAATTTTATTGCCACGTTGGAAAGTGCCATCCATCGATCCAATTCTATAGCTATAAGAGGCTTCCAATTTTTCTGTAAAGCGGTAATGCAAAGCCCCGTCAAACTTCACGTTTTGTACAAAGCGTTCGGTGAGGTCTTTTTCCTCATACCCTGTTCTTCGAATATTGAGGGTTTGAATTTTCCCGTCAATAGTTGGCTTTATAGTCACGTTATTATTGTTTTCGTTGCCATAGATATTCCAGCCATCGTAAGCAGGATTGGTGGCGACACCGCTGCCAAATTGAGGGTACTTAGGGTTTGATAAAGTGTAAGCGTTTTGGTCGGTTTCATTGCTCGACACCCAATCTGTACCTTTAAAATAACTGAAATTGGCTTTGAAAGCTAATTTGTTGTTGAAAGCTTTGGCATATCTGAATGCCGTTTCTGAAAGGGGACTTACAGGCCTGTCTTTGCCATCTATATGATTTACACCCACTTTTTGATAAATACTCAAGCCTTGATATCGAAATGGGCTTTTGCTTATTAGATTCGACATCCCGTTTATTGCATTCATACCATACAATGCCGATGAAGCTCCAGGCGTTATTTCTACGCTTTCAATATCAAGTTCAGTAGGGCCAATGGCATTTCCTAGCGGCACCCCCAAGGTAGCGGCCTGCATATCTACCCCATCTACCACTTGCATAAAACGGAAGTTGTTGGGAATGTTGAAGCCGCGTGTATTAGGCACTTTAAAGGTGAGGCTTGAAGTAGTCATTTGCACTCCTTTCACATTTTCGAGGGCATCGTAAAATGAAGGAGCGGGTGTTTCCCTCAACGCTCTGATATCAAGCTTTTCAATCGCTACAGGCGATTTCAAAATGTCTTCCTCTATACGCGAAGCAGTTACCACCACATCGTTTGTTACTATCGATTGCGGATTAAGGTTGATAATAAGGGCTTGGTCTGGATTTTCTACTGTAAATTCCTGAGCCTCGTAACCCAAATACGAGACCACCAACGTAAAGGGATATACCAGCTTGGTTCTGAGTTTGAATCTGCCATCAGTATCTGTAATAGTACCATTTAAAGTGCTTTTTATAACTACAGAAACACCTATAAGAGGTTCGCCCGTTTTGCTATCATTAATTTTGCTGCTTATTTCTACAATATTATTTTGGGCTGCAAGCCTCAATGCAAGGGTGAAAGTGAATAAAATGAGTATGTGTGCTTTTTTCATGCTATAATATACGGTTTCGTACGGACAAAATGATTGAGTGCTGAAAATTTCAGAATTTTATGAAATCAAATAATGTGAATTTTTTGCTGGTAGAAACTTCTCCAAAGTTTCCATTTTCGGAAAGTAGATTATATATGACTTGCCTATTGGCAACAGACATTAAAAATGGAAATACAGGTTTTAAGAATCATTTGTATATAAATACTATATTGAAACAGAATAACTTGGACCAATTATCAATAATATGAATGCATTATTAGAATATTATTCTGTAATTATTAAATATTTAGAATAAAATATATGAATATAATTAATATCATGTGTATTTCGGAATATTATATTGAGTTGAGTGGTGTTTCATGTAAACTATGTGAAGTTTCATTATAATTTATTCAATTCCACATATACTTCGTGATGTTTCATCGTAATTTGTTCAATTCTTCGCTTAAAACCTGGCTTGGTAAGTTGATATAGCCCGATTCCTTGCAATACTTTTGCCCATCGGTCAATGTCCATCTTAAAAACTCGATAATTATCTTCTTCTCTGGTTTGCCTTTGGTTAGGAAGAATAAATTTCTTGCCGGTGGCGAAGGATATCGCCCATCGTTTATGGCAGCCGTTACGCTATCGAGCGAACTATAAAAGTTTTCGTTGGGGTCTAATATGCCGTTGTTGTTTACATCAATTGGCAATGGCACAATTCCCTGATGTGGTTTGCGGCTGGTAACATCATATATATACAATGTATTGTTGAAGCCAATGCCATTGGTAGATTTTTTTACTGCCTCAGCCACACCTGGGTCGCCAAATATGCCAATACCTTTCAAATCGTCTTGGTCTGCCTTCAAGAATTTCGCCCAAGTTTCAGTAACGCCACCGGCATCAGATCGCTTGAACACTTCAATTTTATCAGCATTGCCATTGCCCACCACTTGCCCCCAAGTGCTTATTTCTTGGCTTACATATATTTTATTGAATACATCAGCTTTTATGCCCGTTTTTAATATGATATCTATCACGGGGTTGTTGATATTGGCAGTGGGAATTACAGCATCTTTAGTAACCGACACATACCAAGCTCCGTTTTTCACCTCTTCTTCATTTACTTCACGGCCTACCATGCCAATATCTACGGTTTGCGAAAGTGCATCAGCAACTCCCTTGCCCGTGCCTCCTGCCGTTATATCTACAGTCACCTTGGGATGCAGTTTCTGAAACTCCTCTGCCCATTTTATAGCCAAAGGATACAGAGCAAAAGCACCCGAAATTGAGATTTCGCCTTCCAGCTCATTTGTATTTTCAATTTTTTTATCGCACGATGCCAATATTCCGATGGCCGAAACTAATATTACTATGTACTTCTTCATTTCTATTATATTTTAATAATATGCAAAATTAGCATATTTTATTCTTATAATCTTATATAAATTTAAATAATTCAGAATAAAATTCTGTTAATGATGGCGGTGGTTACAAGTATCATGGCCGGACCAATGATGAATTGGCTT
>CAZMFZ010000125.1:0-9748 GCA_964565665.1 uncultured Bifidobacteriaceae bacterium
GTATTAAAGGGCTATTTTGAATTTAGCAAATTGTAATATGCTGATAATCAAACCGCTATTTTTTCTTCAACTTGTCTTTAAATACTTTTTCAAATTTATCGACTTTTGGTTGTATCACAAAAGTACAATAGGGTTGTTCGCCATTCTCGTTAAAATAATTTTGATGGTAATCTTCTGCTTTGTAAAATTTTCCAAAAGGTACAATCTCTGTCACTATAGGTTTTGAAAATGCTCCAGAGGTTTGCAGCTCAGCTTTGTATTTTGTGGCCAATTCTTTTTGCTTGTCGTTGTGATAAAACACAGACGAGCGATATTGAGTGCCCACATCATTGCCTTGTCGGTTTAGAGTGGTTGGGTCATGTGTTTTCCAAAATATCTCTAATAAATCATCAAAGGAAACTTTTAATGAATCGAAGTAGATTTGCAATACCTCTGCATGGCCTGTTTCGCCTGAACACACTAGTTTGTAAGTAGGATTATCGATTTTGCCACCCGCATATCCAGATTCTACTTTATCAACACCTTCAATATTTTGAAATATGGCTTCGGTACACCAAAAACAGCCGTTGCCAAAAGTTGCAATTTCTAATTTGCTCATGTCTATTTTATTTTTTTTTTCAGTCGTAAATGATTTTGATATGGTTGTTTTATTGTCTTTCTGCCCACAACCTACAAAACTGATGCTAAAAAGTAGGGCAAATAGATACAAACTTGATTGTTGTTTATAATGTGTCATCATGTCTTAGTAAATATTCATTAATACCATTTGAACAAGCCATATTGGCTTAAAGTTTCTTTATGGTTACTAAATTGTACAAATTGTAATCAAATCAATGAAAATACTCTTGCTTTTTGGCTTTAATATAAAGACTGAATGATTATGCAATAATTCTAACAAACTGAGCTTGTTGTGAAAAAATCTTGTAGAAAAATCAGAACTAATATTATGAACAAAATGTATAAAGTACAAAATAGGTATCTGTATATTAACTTTTAAACGTGAGAAACATGAAAGCAATAGCCAATGAAATATCGAGAGAATTAATTAAGGGGGTAGATTTGGGAAATACGGTTTTAGGAGGAATGAGTGAAACCTATTTTACACATAAAGACGGTGATACTGAATATACAATTGAGGTACGCACGCCTGGTTTGACTTCAGAAAACTACAATATCGACCTCAAAAACAGCACTTTGTTTCTTTACAGCACCATGACAATTGAAAAAGATGGAGAAGAAGTAAAATCGCCATATCTGATGAGGCATTTTGCACTTCCCTATTATGTAGATTTAGATGCTGTGGTGGCGGACTTCTATGATGGTAAGCTCAAAGTAACCTTGCCTTATAAATATATGAAAGATGGTTTTGAGAAGAGAATAGAAATAAATGAGTAGTGTTGAAAATTTGAATTTCTGTAAATAAAAACAGGCTGTTTCTTTCGAGGCAGCCTGTTTTTTTATGGGTATTTTCTATATTTAAACCGAAGCGATATAGCTAATCAAATCAATTACTTTGTTTGAATATCCCCATTCGTTGTCGTACCAAGAAACGATTTTAACAAACTGAGGGCTTAATTGAATGCCAGCTTTCGCATCGAAAATAGAAGTACGTGCATCACCCACAAAATCGGTAGAAACCACCTCGTCTTCTGTGTATCCTAGTATATCTTTCAATTCGTTTTCAGAAGCACGTTTCATTTCTGCTTTTATTTCTTCATAGGTAGCAGGGTTTTTCAACTTCACTGTCAAATCTACTACCGATACATCTGCAACCGGAACTCTGAATGACATACCTGTCAATTTTCCTTTCAACTCTGGAATAACCAAGCCAACAGCTTTGGCTGCGCCTGTAGATGATGGAATAATATTTTGGTAAGCCCCACGGCCACCTCTCCAATCTTTACCTGATGGGCCATCTACCGTTTTTTGAGTGGCAGTTACCGCATGTACGGTAGTCATCAAACCTTCTTCTATTCCCCACTTGTCGTTTAGTACTTTGGATATAGGGGCAAGGCAATTGGTAGTGCAAGATGCGTTAGAGATGATAGTTTGGTCTTTTGTATATTTTGAATTATTTACGCCCATTACATAAGTAGGGGTATCATCTTTGGCTGGGGCAGAAAGTACTACATATTTTGCACCTGCTTCCAAATGTTTACTCGCGGAGGCTTTGTCTAAGAACAAACCAGTAGACTCAACTATATATTCAGCACCTATTTCATTCCATTTTAAATTAGCTGGATCTCTTTCGGCTGTTACTCTTATCACATTGCCGTTCACAATCATTTTACCGTCTTTCACTTCAGCAGTTCCGTTGAAACGACCATGGGTAGAATCGTATTTCAGCATATATACCATGTAATCAACATCAATCAAATCGTTGATGCCTACCACTTCAATATTGGGGTTGTTTACGGCAGCACGGAACACTAAACGTCCGATACGACCAAAACCATTGATACCTACTTTTATTTTTGACATTTTATAAACCTGTTTAGGATGGATTAAACAATAAATTTTGGTTTGAAGTGGGCAAAATTAAGGGAAAATTAGAATTTAAAAATACTAATACTCATTATTTAAAATGGCTTCTGTCAAAAGCCCTTAATTTGAGTAATAGTGATTTGTTTTCAACTGACTCAATTGGTATATTGAATGTATCACACAAATAGATAACCGACTGACTTATTGGTACTTGACTATAAATATTGTCTCTACAAAAATGGACAAATTTCAAACATTGAAACAAATTAAACCATTTGAAGAATCGATTTTTGAATGCTGTTAATGAATTTGTGTTTTGCACTATTTCATCAATTGCTATCTTGAATATTTCTATCGAAATAAATTTCCTAAAACTTTCAGGCAGAGAATCAAATACAAATGCTATATTTCTATCATAATATATGAGTTCGATACTTTGAAAAAACAATTTTAAATCGCTAAAAATCAAAGAGTTGTAGTATAAGTAGGATTTGGATTCAAGCCAATTGCTAATAGCCATTCCAGTTCCAAACGGCACGCGATGCGATGGCCTAGGCGATGGAATAACTTTAGTAGTATTAATCTCGATAAAATTGCCTAGAGGAATAATTTTTTCCAAAAAATAAAAATCTTCACCAGCTTTTCGCCTGTTCATGCCACCCTGGGCTTCATACACCTTGCTTTTCACAGCCATTGATGAGCCAATGGTTTGAAAAGAATGAGGATGCCCTGCCCAACGCAAAGCATTGCAATAGTAGCGTAGAAACAATTCATATTGAATAATGCCATTATAAATATCATCTGAAAAAGAATTACCCTCGATAGGATGCTCAAAATAAATGGATGCTCCAGGAGCTTTGGGGTTTTGCTCAAACGCCTTTTCGATTTCTACTAAATAATTGGGATCGCATTGGCTATCGGCATCGAAACAAACAATAATTCCATCTTTACCAATAGCTTCAAATCGCCTTACGGCTTCATCCATACCTACTTTGCGAGCCAAGCCTACCCCAGCATGTTTTTCGGGGAATTTGAAATTAAAAATATAGAAATTAATATCCTCATTAGAATAACGGTTTGCAAAAGATTTGGCTTCAACATAAGTTTGTAAATTTCTATCAACTACTTGGTATTCAGCCGTTTCTATAGCATTAATAATAACTATAACTTCGGTTTTAGCTATTGGAGAATAGCAATCATTCAAGCTTTTCAATGAAGAGATTAAATCGGGTTCATCATGGCAGGGTATCACCACAATCAAACCTAGATTCTCGCTTGGCTTTGTATCAATAAGGGCAGGATATAAGGCTGATTTTTTTAAATAATGCATGCTAAATTGATAATTGAAAATGTTGACAGCTGCTTTTCAGAAAAAACAACAGTATTATATAGATGATGCAGATGTATTTATATTTATATTTGTGCAAATGAACAAGAAAGTAAGAGAAGAGCTTGCTAAAACGTTAATAGATTTAGGTAAATATATTTTCGCAGGCGTTGTTCTAGGTGCCACTTTGCAATTCGAAAAGTTTGACAAACTGAATCTTATTCTATTAGGTATTGGATCTACAATATTATTTATTATTCTCGGATTGATGTTATTAGCCAAAAACAAATAAGATGGATGCTTTAATATTATTTTACATACTAACTATCGCAATGGGTGTTGGTCTTTTTGCATGGGGGTATTTCGGAAAGGAATCGAAAACAGTGCGTAATTAGTGTTATTTTCAACCTTCATTTTTTGGAAAATTCTTGCCTTTGTTTTTGAACGTTGGTTGCGTATCCAAATCTCTTATCGTCTTTTTGTTGTAGCCGCCAACTACAATCACAAATTCACCCTTAGGCTCTTTGCTTTTGAAGTGAGAAAGCACCTCTTCTACCGTTCCATTGATGGTTTCTTCAAATTTTTTTGAAAGTTCTCTTGAAATAGACACGATTCTTTCTGCACCAAAATATATTTTCAAATCTTCTAATGTCCGCAAAAGCTTGTGGGGCGATTCGTAAAAAATAATAGTTCGTTCCTCTATGGCCAATTTCTTAAAGGCTGTTTGGCGGCCCTTTTTTACAGGTAAAAAACCTTCGAATACAAAGCTATCTGCAGGTAAACCCGATTTTACCAAAGCAGGCAGAAAGGCAGTGGCTCCTGGCAGGCATTCTACTTTCAAACTATTTTTGATACATTCTCTCACAATTAAAAAACCAGGGTCAGATATGGCGGGCGTACCTGCATCAGATATTAAGGCTAAATTTTTGCCCTCATTAAGCTTGTTGATAATATTCTCAATCGATTTGTGTTCGTTGAAGGCATGGTGGCTATGCAATGGTTTCGAAATTTCGAAATGCTTTAGTAAAATGCCACTGGTGCGGGTGTCTTCGCATAAAATAGCGTCCACCTCCTTTAATATACGCAAGGCTCGTAAAGTGATGTCCTCCAAATTGCCAATTGGCGTGGGCACTATATACAAAATGCCTGTTTCTTTGATCATTTTCAGAAATTATGCCCAAAAATAGTATTAATTAACCTGAATAAAGTGCAAAGAATTGCGTTTCAGAATATCTTTGCTTTTATAATTATGTAGAATAAAATGTGTAGAATAAAATGTGTAGAATAAAATTTATAATCATTTATGTATTTCTCTTGGTATTGGTATGTTGTAAATCAAGAAATAATTCAGAAGTAAATCCAGCAATAAATTCTGATTCTTTAGTTTACAATCCTACAGGTTTCAACTTAGTTTTGCCTTTGCATTTCACCAAAGTAAAGTACGAAATTCCTGCTGACAATCAGCTCACTACGCAAGGAGTTGAATTAGGCAGGATGCTTTTTTACGACAAACAATTGTCGGTTGACAATTCTATTTCTTGTGCCAGTTGCCACAAACAAGCAAATGCGTTTTCCGACCCAAATGCCTTGAGTAAAGGAGTTCAAAGCCAACTTGGCAAACGCAATTCCATGTCAATTGTAAATCTGGTTTTTCAAGATTCTATATTCTTTTGGGATGGCAAAGCTAAAAATATCGAACACCAAGTGCTTTTCCCTATTGAAGATGCATTGGAGATGAATTCTAATATCAATAATGTGGTGGCAAAACTCAATACATCAACCTTGTACCACTCCAAATTTTTCTCTGCATTCAATACTACTATTGTTTCCAGTGAATTGATATTCAAGGCTATAGCCCAATTTGAACGCACTATAATTTCAACCAATTCAAAATTTGATTCCTATATTTTGAATAAAGTAAAATTAACGGATCAAGAGAAAAGAGGCTTCGATTTGTTTCGCACACATCCTTCACCACTTGAACAAAAAAGAGGGGGAAACTGTGGCGATTGTCACAACTCTGTGAATTTCATAGAAAAAATAGCTGTTTTTAGAAATAATGGATTAGACGCAAGTTTTAGCGATGAAGGCAGAAAAGCAGTAACAAACAGGACATTTGATGCAGGCAAATTTCGCATTCCTAGTTTGAGGAATATTGCCCTTACTGCTCCTTATATGCACGATGGAAGATTTGGTACTTTGGAAGACGTATTGAATCATTACAATGAACACATTGCCCAAAGTGCTACCCTTGACCCACTTATAAAAGCGGCAAGCAATATCCCAAACGGCAATTCGCTTGCCCTCACCAAACAAGAAAAGGAAGACATTATTGCCTTCCTTCATACGCTAACAGATTCCACTTTAATTACCAATACAGCTTATTCGAACCCTTTTGTAGAATAGGCCTATTTTACTTTCTTGCCTTGTCTTATTATATCGTCCTCAATTCTTCTTTTTAGAGAATCAATTACTACATTTTCAGAATTCACATCAGATTCTACATAATCGAGCTTAATATTGCTCATTTGTGCTTCCTCACCCGTTTGCTTTGCAATTTCTTTAATGCTTTGCAATTCGTAGATTACATATACCAATACTACCAAGTTGAGTATATTAAAAAGATTGTATTTGAGCCAGTTCATTGTGTTGATATGGGTTTTGGATAATAAAGAAGACTAGTTACGATTTTTTCTTTACAGAGTTATAAATTTTATCGTAATATTTGCCAAGCACCGTTTTTCTTTGAGGTTTTTCTTTCTCTCTCCACTTAAAGCCCCGCAATCGCAAATCTTCATCTTTCAATTCGTGAGGTGGAATAAACTTAGCTTTTGGTTTTTTGTAAAATGCTATCTGATTTACCTTTTGATTTAAGAAACGAATCGTTAGATCTTCTGATTCTACATGATTCATGCCACTTGTTAAGGTATCGCCTGAAAGTGCGTAATAGTTAGTCTCAGCATTTGACTTTACATCTATTTTGAAAAGCTTGTTCTCTTTAAACATAGCTACCATATTTTTCCCTTTCACTTGGTTGAAATTATCTAATGTATCTCTCGAAATACTGAAAGATTTCGTTCTGAGCAAAATTCTATCTACCTTTTTATTTTTAGAATACACTTTTATAGTATCGCCCCGCATTTGGTTTTTGCCATTCCACAATACAGGATCCACATAAAAGGTGATACATGTGTCTGTCATATCATAAATTAATGAATCACAAATGGCCTGCAATGTTTTATTAAATACCTTCACCTTGTGGTAGGCAAACATTTTTTGTTGTTTCGGAGTCGCTACAGTATCGTTAATTACATACAATGTATCACCAGTCAAATACAAAGTGTCGCCACCGCTTATGCTTCGCATCAGTGCATCGGGAAATACTTTTGTCGTACTTTTGGCTCCGCCTTTGTAGCGTGCTTCTTGCCCAAAAATGGTAATACTATCTTTCTTTGAAAATATTTCTACATTTCCATAGGCATACCCAGTTTGGAGAAACTGATTGTAATCTACTTTATCTGCATACAAAATATATATACCATAATTGATGCGAGTTCTCCCTTTGAATTTACTTATTTTGGTTATTGAATTATATTCGCCTTCATCAGCATTCATTACTCCATCTGGTCCTAAAATTCGGGTTGGTCCTCTGAATTTCACCACTTTAGTCACTGTATTATATTCCATCGTATCGGTGTAGATGGTGTGTTTTTTATCTTTAAAAACCACATCTTTTATAAATACAAATAGATCTTTTTGCTTATAAAATGTGCCAATCTGGCTCACCAATGTATTTTCTTTATCTACCACAGTACCTCGGTTGAAATAATTAGCTATATCAGTTCCCAAATTATAATCTAGCACAGTCGTGTAAAGTGTAAGCGATTTATTAATCAATATCACATTTGAACCTGTTACTTTCGCTAATTTTTGGTCGCCAAAATAATTTAAATGGTCGCCAAAAAGCTTTTGTGAATCAGACTTTACAATCCTGATATGATCAAAAGCTTCCAAATCGTTTCGGTTTTGAAATTGATAAGAAGAATCGCAGTACATTTTTGCCCCCGCATGTTGGAAAACAACATTCCCTTTCAACACCCTTATTGGCAACCCCATACGAACTGTCCCTTCCAAACTATTGGCACGTATAAGCTCTACTTGCTTAGTTTGTGCAAATGTTTTAGTAGAAAATGATACAAATAGAAGTAGAAGTACTGAGAATTTTGGAATCATTTTGGCAATATTATTTATTTCCTACCATCCCTATATAATTGAATGGGGTGATGTTTCTCAATTCCTTTTTTACCGAATAGCTCACGTTTAGTTCATGAATAAATTGATCAAGGGTTTCTTTTGTGATTTTATCACCCGTTCTTGTAAGCTCCTTCAAGGCTTCATAAGGGTTTGGATAGCCCTCCCTCCTTAAAATAGTTTGAATAGCCTCAGCAACTACTGCATAATTATTTTCTAAGTCTTTATTTATTGCTTCTTGATTTAAAACTAATTTGCCAAGGCCTTTGAGAAGGGATTCTAACGCTATAAAAAAGTGAGAAAACGGGACCCCCAGATTTCTCAACACTGTAGAATCTGTTAAATCTCTTTGCAATCTTGAAATGGGTAATTTGGATGAAAAATGCTCGAAAACGGCAATGGCTATGCCTAGGTTTCCCTCCGAATTTTCAAAATCTATCGGATTTACTTTGTGCGGCATTGCCGAAGAACCTACTTCATCTTTCTTGAGCTTTTGTTTGAAATAATCCATAGAAATATACTGCCACATATCGCGATCTAAATCAATCAATATGGTAGAAATACGCTTGAAACAATCGCATAAAGCTCCAATATTGTCGTAATGCTCTATTTGAGTGGTATATTGGCTGCGTTTAAGTTTCAACTTATCATTTACAAATCTATTTCCAAAATCTATCCAATCTCTATCTGGATATGCCACATGATGGGCATTGAAGTTACCAGTAGCACCTCCAAATTTTGCAGAATAGGGTATGTGATTCAATTGCAACATTTGGTTTTCGATTCTTTCAACAAAAACCATCAGTTCTTTACCCAATCGAGTAGGTGTAGCAGGCTGTCCGTGCGTTTTAGCTAATAAAGGCACATCTTTCCACTCTTTGGCAAATTGTCGTAAAGTGCCTAGTACCTCAGAAAGCTTAGGTAGCATTTCATTTTCTACGCTATCTCTGAGTAAAAGTGGTATGGCTGTATTATTAATATCTTGAGAAGTAAGCCCAAAATGAACAAACTCTGCATATTTTGCTATACCCAATTTTGTAAACTTTTCTTTGATAAAATATTCTACAGCTTTTACATCGTGATTAGTCTTTTTCTCAGTGTCTTTTATTTCTTGTGCATCATTCTCATCAAAACTTGTAATAATGGCCCAAAGTGAAGGGTAATGCTTTTTTTCGAAATCGCTCAAGGTTGGTAAGCCGGATTCGCATAAGGCTATGAAATATTCAATTTCAACCAATACCCTATATTTAATCAAAGCAAATTCAGAATAATAATTGGCAAGAGCTTGGGTTGTTTTTCGATAGCGACCGTCAATTGGTGATATAGCAGTAAGCTGATTCAATTCCATTTACAATATTTTAGGGCAAGGCAAAGATAAGATATTAATGCCAAAGAAGAAGGAATGCAGCGTTGGGTAAGCGTTAATATATTGATAGTTAATATAATAGTTTATTTCAATGAGATGCCAATGAAATGAAGTTTTACAGAAAACAGGTTTGAGGATAACTGCATAATGAATTTATTGTTGAACTTTTGCGTTTGCAACAAAATGATAAGGTTACGATAAAGGGGGAATGATGGATAATAAAAAATTGAAAGCTTATTTAGCCTTTGCAGCAGTCTGTTTTTTTTGGGGTACTACGTATTTGGCTATACGAATTGGAGTAAAAGACTTTCCACCTGTAT
>CAZMFZ010000126.1:0-9548 GCA_964565665.1 uncultured Bifidobacteriaceae bacterium
ATAATTGACTTCACTAGGTTTGAAGGCGAATCTGACCCAGGCGATGAGTCCGTTTTGTATGCTTTGGAAACTGAAAGTGGTGTGAAAGGTTTACTATCGCACATTTATGGGCGTGAAAGTTCGGAAGAGAATCAATTTGCTAGCAATTTTATGAAGCAAGTAATGGTACTTCACCAAGAACATCCCCTTTCTACCGGAGTAAAATAACTTAACCTACACCTATGCTCAATCCCGATTCCAATATTTTTTGGAATTGGGATTTTTTTATACCCATTAAATATTTGAATAGGTTCTAATTATTTCCACCATTGTGACTCATAAAAAAAACAGCCTCACAAATTTGTAAGGCTGTTTTTGGGAAATATAATTGTTAGTTAATCAACAATTATTCCTGTTTAGCATCTACATTTACATGCCCTTCAGCAATTTTAGTAAGCATCACATCAGCATTTTTTTCTTCAACCAAGGTAGATTCAAGTATTTTAGCTACATCGTTTCTGCCCAGCGTTTTTGCCAATTGAGTTAAACCACCGTAAGTTGCTATTTCATAATGTTCTACTTTTTGGGCAGCCATTATTATACCCACATCTCTTGTAGCACTTTTAGCATCCGTTTCTTCAATTATGCTTTCGCCTTCTTTAGTTATGCCTTCCATAGCTTCACATTTTTTAGCAGAAGCTTTTTGACCCATCAATTCAAACACATTTTCAAGTCGGCTTACATGTGTTTCCGTTTGCGATAAATGTTCGCTTATGGCTTTTTTCAAATCGTCTGTGGTGGCTGCTTTGTGCATTTTAGGTAGCACTTTCACCAAGTGTTTTTCTGCCCAGTAAATATCTTTCAACTCATCTACAAAAAAATCTTGTAAAGAAGTAGATTTTCCTTTTGGTGCAGAAGCTTTTCCATTGCTCGAAGCAGGTTTTTTGGCCATTATTGTGTTTTCCATTGCTATTATGATTTAGAATTAAGAGATAAATTGTTCGACAATAAGGGTAAAACAATTGTGCCATTGCTACATAAATTAGGAAATAAATTCTAAGCCATTTTAAATAATGGAGCGATGGTTTAATAAAATAATTGAAATAGAATAGTGATAGTGGCACAGATTTTTTAAGGTTCTGAGTAGCTTTTCACGTGTTGCAATAGGCATTATTTACCAATTCTAACCATGTGGAAGTTCAAAATTATTTATCAATCTTAAAAATTTTCACACATGACAACATTAGATTTAAAAGGAAACTGGAACGAAATGAAAGGCAAATTGAAACAAAAATATGGCCAGCTTACAGACGATGACTTAATATTTGCCGAAGGAAAAGAGGACGAATTGATGGGCAGACTGCAAAAGAAATTGGGCAGAACCAAAGAGGAACTTCGTGGTGATTTGGAAACACTCTAGTGATTTCACCCTTTGAAAAGCCCCTATGCACACGATTGTGATATAGGGGCTTTTTTTTGTTTTGTGCATATTAAATTTGAATTTTTCTAAATACTTCTCCCACAAAGCCTTTTTTTAATCAATTGCAACAATTGGAAAATACATATCATTCTCTTGCTTAAATTCGTGAATTGAATTTTTGCCATAGGTCCATATCTCCTCCAATGAAATTACCCAAATTACAACCCTGTGTTTACAACATTTGCATTGCGTTTATATTGTTTTCTTGTGCAAAAAAAGCAATTGTAACAGGGCCGAAAGAATATTATCTGAAACCTGAATTTCAATCAGAGGTATCAGTATTGAACATGATAGCTAATTTCCCTACAGCTAATGTGGCACAAATACTCAATAGCAAAATGCCTGAGGTAATATACGAAGACACAAATATTGACGATGATAATTATACTTTAAAAGTAACAAAACGAGCCTCATTTATAGTAGAGCCTCAAGCGGAATATATTTATTTGATTGCACCTTTGAAAATAGAAGCCAAAGCAAGGCTAAGTGCCGGATTTATAAAAGCCGAGCAAGAAGGCAGTTTTGAGCTTGACGTCAAATTCCGTCTTCAGCCTGGGCTTACGCCCGATTGGCACATTACTACCTCTGCAATGCCAGCAGGCTTTCAATGGATTACCGAACCAAAGGTAAAATTAGGGCCTTTCGATATTTCTGTGGCTCCGTTTTTAGAGAAAATAATCACCAAACAGCAAGAGCAAATTGCGAAAGAGATTGATAAAAGAGTGCTAACCTCTTTCGACATCAAGCCACTTGTTGAAGAAGCGTGGAAATATGTACAATACCCAATTCCGGTAAATAAAGCCATAAATGCTTGGACAAAAATTGACCCAATTGCCGTTTATTTTATTCCAATGGATGGCACCGCAGAAAATATCAAATTCGGGTTGGGTATAAAAGCAAAACTCGAAACCACTGTTGGCAACAAACCTGTTTTTGAAAACTCTTCCTTGCCTTCGCTTTCTTTTGGCAATTATTCCGATAGTTTATTTACTATCAATCTGGTTTCAAAAATTGGGTTGAAAGAAGCCTCCGACATTGCAAAAGAGCAATTGGCTATTGCACCATTATCTTTTGAAAATGGCAAATACAAGATTAATATCAACGATGTTGACTTTTATGGAAGTGGCAAAAATATTGTAGTAAAGGCTTTGCTTTCTGGCGATTACAATGGGCTGCTTTATTTGTACGGCATCCCTTATTACGATACCACTACTACCACCATTAAGATTAAAGACCTTAATTTTGCTACCGATACCGAAAACAAACTCAAACAGACTTACAGCTGGCTATTTAAAGGGTATTTGAAAAAACAATTAACGAAACATTTGCAATTCCCGCTCAACAACAAGGCAAATGGGGCTGCTGAGACGCTTACTAACTATATTAACAATTTGAAAATTGCAGATGGAATAAAAATGAATGCAAAAATATATAGCGTGGCACCTGATAAAATACAAATTGGTGAGGGTGAACTCATATTTTCAGTGCGTGCGAAAGGCAAATTGCAATTGCTAGTAGTGATTAAAGAGTAGCGCTTTTTTAATGAATTTTCTAATATCAACATAAATAAATAGTGGCTGTTTATGGTGATAAAAGGGCTCAATACCTAGCTGCGAAATAAGCAATTGGCCGCTTTACTTCAGATTAAACATTAATTTACGCTCAAATTTGATACTTTTGCTATTACCATTAACCCAAAATAGCCATTGGAACTAAAACGCGTACCGCTACACCAGCTTCACACCCGATTGGGTGCTAAAATTGTACCTTTTGCCGGATTTGAGATGCCTGTTCGCTATTCATCAGATATTGACGAACACTTGGCTGTACGAAATGCTGTGGGCATTTTTGATGTGTCGCACATGGGCGAATTTATTGTGAAAGGCCCTAAAGCCATTGATTTGTTGCAATATGCTACCTCAAATAATGTAGCAAAATTAGCCATTGGCAAAGCTCAGTATTCTTGTCTGCCAAACGATAAGGGCGGCATAGTAGATGATATTTTGTTATATCGCATAGCTGAAAATGAATATTTCTTAGTAGTGAATGCTTCGAATATTGAGAAAGACTGGCGTTGGCTCAACCAAAACAATTCTTTTGGAGCCACTTTAGAGAATGTTTCAGACCAAATGTGCCTCTTTGCAGTGCAAGGTCCGAAAGCACAGCTTACCTTGCAAAAACTCACGCCATTTAATTTGGCCACACTTCCCTATTATACTTTTGTAGCCAACACCTCGCTTGCTGGAGTAGAAAATATACTGATTTCCAATACTGGATACACAGGTGCAGGTGGTTTTGAAATATATGTACCCAACAATCAAGCTGAAAGTATTTGGAATGCCATAATGGAAGCCGGACAAGAATATGACTTGAAACCTATTGGGCTCGGAGCTAGAGATACTTTGCGACTGGAAAAAGGATTTTGCCTATATGGCAATGATATTGACGATACTACTTCACCAATTGAAGCCGGGTTGGGCTGGATTACCAGCTTTGAGAAAAAATTTATCAATTCTGAGGAATTAAAACAGCAAAAAGAAAAAGGAACTTCTAAAAAACTGGTGGGTTTCACTATGATTGAACGAGGTATTCCTCGCAACCACTACCAAATATTCAACGCCAATGCCGAGCAAATAGGCGAGGTAACTTCAGGTTCGCAATCTCCACTTTTAAATTGTGGCATTGGACTAGGGTACGTAAAAACGGAATATGCGAAGCCTGAAACAGAAATTTTTATTGGAATAAGAGAAAATAAAGTAAAAGCTATGGTTTGCAAAACCCCTTTTGTATAAATTAAATCATTGAAAATGTCATTACCCCAAATAGAAGTTTGTTTTAGTCCCGATTTTTTATTTCAACACGAATTGAAAGGTAAAATAGTGGTAGTAGCCGATATTTTCAGGGCCACTTCGTGCATGGTTACCGCTTTTGCACATGGCGTTGAAAGCATTATTCCAGTAGCTAAAGTAGAAGAATGTAAATCGCTGCAAGCCACAGGATTGCTGGCCGCAGCCGAGCGCGATGGCTTGAAAATTGAAGGATTCGACCTCGACAACTCGCCATTCAGCTACATGGAATCGAATATTAAAGGGAAAACAATAGCGGTAACAACCACCAATGGCACTCAAGCTATTGCCCAATCCATAAAAGCTGACGAAATAGTGGTGGGTAGTTTTCTGAATATTTCTTCTGTAGCTTCTTATTTAATAAAATCAAATAAAGACTCCATTATATTGTGTGCAGGCTGGAAAGGGCAGTACAATTTAGAAGATACTTTATTTGCAGGAGCCTTAATCGAAAAAGTAAAAGGGCATTTTGAAATGGAACAAGACGCAGCACTTTCAGCGCTTATGCTTTACCAATCTTCGAAAAATGAGATGCTCCATATCACTCAAAAATCTGCTCATGTAAAAAGATTGTCGAAGCTCAATATTCATAGAGACATCGAGTTTTGCCTTACCAATGACAAATACCGAGTACTTCCCATATATACCAATGGCAAACTTGTAAACGTTAATTAACCTTATTTCCCCCGAACTACCATGATAACTAAAATTCACATTCTAATCGTAATTACAGCAGCTGCTTGCCTAGTCGCTTGTGTACCAAGTAAAAAATACAATGAGTTGCTAACCAAAAAACTGAGACTTGATGCAGATTATTCCGAATGTCAAGACAGCCTGAATGCCAACAAAACAACCAATAAGCAAAAAGCCGACCAAATAGCCCTGCTTTCAGATTTTGTAAAAGCTTTGCAAGAAGATACCAGTTTGAAAGCTGATAATTTGGCTCGTACAATCAAATTGCTTGATGAGCAAACCGCCACTGGCGATCGTTTGAGAAAAGATTACAAAGATTTGCTCGCCAACTATTCTGCCGAATCTAATAAAATGTCGTCAAATCTGGCTAAGAAAGAACAGCAATTGCTCGATTTGGAAAAGTCGCTAATGGGCACAAAAACGGAAAACGACAAATTGCTTACCGACCTGAAAGAAAGAGAATTGAAATTGAAAGAACTGCAAAAAATAATGAAGCAAAAAGACAGTGCTGTGGTAGCCTTGCGAAATAGCGTTACTGATGCCCTGCTCTCATTCAAAGACAATGGCTTAACCGTAAATGTGAAAAATGGAAAAGTATATGTATCTCTTTCAGAAAAACTGCTTTTCAGCTCAGGAAGTACCAATGTGGATAAAAAAGGCGAAGAAGCTTTGAAAAAACTTGGAAGCGTATTGAAAAAACAGCCAGATGTAAATGTGATGATAGAAGGGCATACTGATGATGTGCCTGTAGCCAAAAACACCAATGCCGCCTTTACAGATAATTGGGATTTAAGTGTGTTGCGAGCCACTGAAATAACTCGAATTCTGGTAAATGAAGGCGTAAAACCGAGAAAAATAACACCAGCAGGAAGGGCAGAGTTTTCGCCCATTGCCGAAAACAAAACAGCAGACTCAAGGCAGAAAAACAGACGAACAGAAATTATCCTAACCCCAAAACTGGATGAGCTATTTAAGATTTTGGAATCGGAATAGTAGAAAAAGGTAAAGAAATTAGGCAATAATCAAACTAACCCATTCAATTAAAGAAATCATGGCGCTTGATGGGCTTTTTTACTTTAAGATAGAAAGTATACCGCAAGAAAATAAAAGTGAGCCCACTGCCATTGCTAGCACTGTTTGCATAACGTTTTTTACCTTCGCTTTCGTAGGTGATATCTGTTGAAAGTATTGTTTTAAATAGCGGATTGAACTTGTATGCAATGCCTAAACCCCAAGATGTTTTATTTCGTTTTGAATACAACTCTATAAACAACTCGTTTCTGATATAGAAATTTGAGAGGGCAAGTTGATAGGTGCGGCTGGTATCTTTATATTGCATACTCGAAGAATAGCCTCTGGCGGCAGTGTTATCATCAAAGCTTTCAAATACCAAGGATGGATTCCAAGATAAAAACCATGATTTTCTCTCATTTGAAAATGATTTGAAATAATATCTTACACCAAGTTCGTGGGTATAAGATTGAAACTCAACAGAGGCATCTTCAAATGTCAAAAAAGTGAAACTGTTGACAAAACCTCTAAATGCAAGATATTTAAAAGTTGTAAATGCGTATTCAATAGATAGCTTTGGACTGATTTCATAACCTAATCTAATTTTAGGATATGGAATTATTATAGGATAAGGAAAAGGGTTGATTATGTTTAAGTCGCCACGATAATAATATTCCTGTTTAAAATATCCCCCTTCAATAGATAAGTTAAATTTTTTTACATAGTCCAAAAGTTTAACAGAATTATCCCTATTCTGACCAAAAGTCAAAATAGGGATAAAAAAAAATGTAAGTATATAATACTGCATTATGGATTATAAATTGAATTCGTACCTCCATTTGCACTGGCAAAATGATAAGTGTCTCTGTACGTAATTTCATAGCGGGATAAAAAAGTAGCATTATAAGCTACAAGATCCTCGACACTGCTTCTGTTGTACTCAATACGGTTGTAATTTTTAGAACCACTCTCATTTAGAACCCCAGCAGTTGATCTTGAATAGCTTACTGTTCCATTATATCCAAGATTACTTGCATTTTCAGCAGCCCAGTATCTACTTACGCAACTTCCAAATATGTAGTTGCACTTTTCTCTTTCTACCTTAGTATTAATGACAACAGAGGAGTAAAATCCTGCAAACACTACAAATACTGCTGCATTCATTCTTGTATTCCCAGTCAGAGGGGCTGTAGCTTCTGTTCTTGCGGCATTTGATTCAGGGTTAATTAATGCTTTATCTGAATATTCTTGAATTTGGTTTCTGAATGCATATACTCCATTTTCTAAACCTATTCCCTCTCCTTTTTTCAACGATTTAAGCGAGGAAGTGTCTAATGTTTCTACATATTTCGCTAGCGATTTGTGGTATCGGTATGAAAATGTAGGCGTGAACCTGTAAATGGTATCATTACCAATCTCTACTTCACCTTTTTCATTGATTATTGCGTTCAACAATGGGTCTGGAATTCTCAAAGAATCAACAAAAGAAATTGAATTAGTATCTGATTCTGTAAATCTTGCAGTTTTCACATCAACCATACGGTATCGGGTAGCCATTGATACAAGGCCAAGTTTGCCAGTCTCATTTGCAATATCTGCGGAAGTGGATATTTCTTCAAGGTATTTAAAAAATGTATTCTGATTCTGAAATGCTAATCTATTTTCTTCCAATTTGGGAGATGAAGCTTGGGTTTTCAGAACTTCATCGTTATTTGTAGAACACGATGCTAAAAGTAACATACTACTTGTAATCACTACTTTGAATGTTTTCATTTTATATGACGTTTAAGTTAATAATACAACAAATGTATATGTTTATACATTTTAATTACAACTTTATATATTAATTAATTGTTAATTTTAATTACATGATAATTACAATAAAGTATTATAGCTATGCTGAATTATTAAATCTATTGTTGCATTTAAACCATAGCTTTGCACTGGTAAGTGAGCAAATTAATCAAAACACAAGTCACCAAAAGTCTTCTAACATCTATAGAAAGTAAAACTCGGATGCACTACTTTTCATTTAGGAAAATCAGAAATGCAGTTCAAATTCTTTTTTCTTTTTTTATATCAAGACTATGGGGCAAGCCGCAAATATCAGGCATGCCCATAAGCCTTTCTATAGAGCCTACCACCTCGTGTAATCTGAGATGCCCGCAATGCCCAAGCGGTTTGAGATCGTTTACCCGCCCAACGGGTATGCTTGAAAATGAGCTTTTTATGAGCATAATTGAGGAACAAGCGGCTACGCTTTTATATCTCACTTTCTATTTTCAAGGCGAGCCTTATTTACATCCTGATTTTTTTAAAATGATTCACTATGCACACAACAAGAAAATATATACTTCTACTTCTACCAATGCTCATTATTTAAATGCTGAAAATGCGGAGAAAACAGTGAAATCAGGGCTTGATAAGCTCATTATTTCTCTTGATGGTATTACGCAAGATTCGTATTCCAAATATCGAATTGGAGGAAAATTAGATACAGTATTGAAAGGGATCGAAAATATATCGCAAGCGAAAATGCGATTGCAATCGCAAACGCCACACCTAATAGTGCAATTTATAATATTTGCCCACAATGAAAATGAATTAAAAGAAGTAAGGCAAACATTTAAAAAAAGGAATGTAGAGCTTCAATTCAAAACGGCACAGATTTATGACTATGAAAATGGGTCGGAATTAATTCCTTCCAATGAAAAACTATCGAGGTACAAATCAAGCACAGATGCATTTGAAATAAAAAACCAACATTTTAATCATTGCTGGAAAATGTGGCATTCATCGGTAATTACTTGGGATGGCAAAATTGTACCTTGCTGTTTCGATAAAGATGCCCATTACCAGCTGGGGAATATTGCAGATAATTTGTTCGCAACTATTTGGAAATCAACAGAATACAATAATTTCAGAAAACAACTTTTAATAAATCGCAAAGAAATAGATATTTGCAAAAACTGTACGGAAGGAAGCAAAGTTTATATCTAATACTATGGAAACAAGGAAAAAAATATTTCAAATTTTTGTAGCAATGTTGCTATCGTATTCGGCCATTCAGGCCCAGTATTACACACCCGACCGCCCAGGACCAACTACGAAAACTTCAAGAGGCATATTTGAAGACTGGAAAGACCGCATCTATTTTGGAGGCAACGTGGGGCTTGGTTTTGGCAACAAAGGTCAGTACATATATATAGAAGCGGCACCTTTGGTAGGCTATAGAATTACAGATAGGTTTTCATTGGGCAATACCTTTGCATATATATATTTAAAACAAAGTTTATACTATTCTGTAGGAGGCTCGACACGAATCTTGAATTACCAATCACATATTTTCGGTATTTCGCCATTTGCCCGCATGTTTCTTACCGACTGGTTTTTTCTACATGGCGAATACAATATTTTTAACGCTCATTTGATTAAAATAAGACAAAATCCTTCAGAACGATATACTGAACGTGGTTTTATTGCATATCCACTCATTGGGGGTGGCTTTGTGTATAGAATTGGGAATAGAGGCGGCATAA
>CAZMFZ010000127.1:0-9364 GCA_964565665.1 uncultured Bifidobacteriaceae bacterium
ATATTATGCCAACGAAAATGGGGCGTTTAGAATTACAGGAAATGAAATCCAAAAAATAGCTGTAAATCATAAAAAAAATGCCATAGTTGCCATTGGAAGCAGCTCGCACGCCTCTGAAAACGAAGCTCAATTTCTCAAGCAATTTGATATTACTCAACAATTGCAGGCAGGGAGTTCACTTAAATTTTGCTATGTCGCAGATGGGAAAGCCGATATTTACTACCGTGAAGGCCCAACCATGGAGTGGGACACAGCTGCCGGACATGCCATTGTAGAAAAAGCGGGTGGCAAAGTAAATGGATTAAGCTACAATAAGCCCAATTTACTTAACGGCAGCTTTTGCTGTTACGGATTCTGAATTGTCAATTGCCCAAAAATAATAAAGCTCAATATGAGTTTCATACTGAGCTTTTTTGTGTGGCAGGCACTTAACAGATACGTATTAATTAGCTACACGCACATTTACTGCGTTTAGACCTTTTTTACCTTCTTTAAGTTCAAAAGTAACATCGTCATTTTCACGGATACGGTCTACTAAACCCGATACGTGCACGAAGTACTCTTTGTCTGAACCTGATTCTTTAACGAAACCAAAACCTTTCGTTTCATTAAAGAATTTTACTTTACCTTCTTTCATTGTAAATAATTGTGATTATGATAAGGCACAATTTTACATCTAATTATTTATATATACTAATAAATAAATTGTTATCAAATATTTTTTTTAAGTATTTTTAGTGTGTTTGCTCGTATTATTAATCAAAAAAGCCCTTCTGCATGGCAAAAAGGCTTTCGTTTTATTCAAACCACTTAATCAAACCAGCCTAAGCTTGGTTTGAAATCTTAAAATATCTTAGTTTTTTGCAGATTTCAAATTGCCAATTTTTACTTGTAAGTTTTTTACGTCAAATCCTGTTTCATTGTTCAATCCAACTTGCATAGCCTTTATATATTGTGCCATTGCCTTTTCAGGTTGATTGCTCAAAATTAAATAATCGCCTTTCACTTCCAAATTGTAAGCCGTTTCTTTTATACTTACCGATTTTTCAAGCCATTCTGAAGCTTGAGTCAAATTTGTTTTTTTATCAACACAAATAGCCGCTGCCATAGCCAAAGCTTTCCAATCGTCTGGTGAAGCATTTTCTACTATTTGTCTTGATTTTAAAGTAGTTTTGTTGTCTTTCTGACCTGCAAATGCTGCTGAACTTATGGCCACAAGTGCCATTACTGCAATTTTAACGATAGTTTTCATTGTCTTATTGTTTTTGAGTTTAAAATAATTTTAGTTTTAATTAATGGCTCAAAACTAAGAAGATATCTTAAACGCAAGTTTTTTATTAGACAAACTACCTATTGCTGCCTCTATAATTTAATTTTGGGAGTATTTTATGTTTTTAATTCCTGCAAAATGCAGTTGGTTGGTAGCAAACTGTTTTTTGTCGTTACAGTAGAAAACAATATTAATAAACCTTAAATTTGATATGGTTTTATATTAAAAACATACGAATTTTTATCATATTTATTCTTTATTCGCAAAAAAATAAAAAATGCTGCTACTCCTTGCAACTAAATTAAAAGCTGTGCAAGTTAATATAAATAGAGTAATTGTACTCATTAGAATCGATTTCAATAAAAATTATATGGTTTTCAACCCGATAGTAAATTTTATACTTAAAAACCCAATACTAAGGCATTCTGTATTTTGGTTTTCTTATGGGCTGCTCAATATTTCACAAACCGGAATAATGGAAGAAATAGACCTTGTGCTCGAAACACAGGTATTTCTATGTTTGCTGCCAGTGAAAATGTGTTTCACTTATATTGTTATTTATGTTCTATTCCCCAGATTATTGTTGATAGGCAAAGTATTTGCCTATTTGTTGGGGATATTGCTCCTCATGCCCTTCGCTATATTGGCACAAAGGGCAAGTGCACATTTTATTATATACCCAATTTTTCATCTTGAAAGTATTACAAAAGGATTTTTATGTTTAGAATGCTTATTGTATGGGTTCTTTACTTTCTTATTTATATTTGGTTATGCAACTTCCCTTAATGTATTCAAACATTGGTATTTAGATCAAAAAGCGGCTCAAAAACTTCAAAAAGAGAAGCTTGAAGCAGAATTGAAGTTTCTAAAAGCCCAGATTCACCCCCATTTTTTATTCAATACTCTTAATAATTTGTACGCACTTGCCCTAAAAAAATCAGACAAAGCACCAGAAATGGTATTAAAGTTATCTGATTTGCTCAATTATATGCTTTATGAGTGCAATGCAGAGCAAGTAGTATTAAGGAAAGAAATAGAATTGGTGGAAAATTACCTCGAAATTGAAAAATTAAGGTACGGCAACAATTTGAATGTAGAATTTACCAAATCAGGCAATTTTGATTTCACATCCATAGCTCCAATGCTTATTTTGCCATTTATTGAAAATGCATTTAAGCATGGGCTGAGCGACCAAATCGACAACTATTTTGTAAAAATAAACGCCATTGTAAATGCCAAAACTTTTGAATTCACAGTTCAAAACTCAAAAAACAATTTTTATAACAAAATTGATACCCAAAACTATAAAGAAGGAATAGGCTTAAAAAATGTAAAGCGGAGATTAGAGCTTCAATATAAAGGCAATTATGAACTTGAAATAATGGAAACCGATACTGAATTTAGTATTAAATTAAAAATAAATATATTAGATGTAAAAGGCACCCAATCTAAAACTACAATATTTGCATAGCTTAACTTTACAAATTAAAATGAACAAGATACGGTGTATGATAGTAGATGACGAGCCTCTCGCTATTGAGATTATGGAATCGTACATAAGCCGAATCGAACATCTGGAACTTGTAAAAAAATGCAGCAATGCCATTGATGCTTTTTCAGAATTGCAGAAATCACCAATTGATGTGATATTTCTCGACATCCAAATGCCAAAGCTTAGTGGTATCGATTTTTTAAAAACCATCAAAAATCCACCCAAAATTGTATTTACTACTGCATATCGAGAATATGCCCTTGAAGGCTATGAATTGGAAGTATTCGATTATTTGCTAAAGCCAATTCCGTTCGAACGTTTCTTAAAAGTGGTAAGCAAATTGAATCAATCGACTGCCACCACAATTCCACAAATTACAAATACAGCTGAAAAATCTGACTTAGATAATAATGCTTCTAGTAAAGATGAGCCGGGTAAATTTATCTATGTGAATGTAGATAAGAAAATGATAAAAATATGCCTAGATGACATATATTATATAGAGAGTTTAAAAGACTATGTGAGGATAAAGACGAACGCACCCAAAGATTTGATTACCCATATTCAAATTGGAAAACTGGAAGACAAACTGTACAAACATCAATTTATTAGAATTCACCGTTCATTTTTAATCAACAAATCTAAAATTGAATTTTTTACGGCTACAGATATTGGTATTGCAGGGGTGGAAATACCCATTGGCAGAAACTATAAAAATGAAGTAATGAAAGCATTAGAGGCCGAAGGACAGATTTGATACCATCAGCTTCAAAAATTGGAATTACAGAATTAAAAAACAAGCAATAAAAAAAAGTCCCAACCTCGCTCCGATAGCAATCGAAATCAAGATGGGACTTTTTAACTTTTCTGAATTGCTACGAATTATTTCGCAGTAGTATCAGCCATAGTTGTGTCCATTGGAGCTACAATTGTATCACCTGAAACAACAGTAGTGTCAGCAGTAGTGTCAACTACAGTTGTAGACTCTTCTTTTTTTGTACAAGCGAACGCAAGAACGCCAGCTACGAAAAGCAATGCAAATACTTTTTTCATCGTTTTAATTGGTTAAAATGTGTGTAAATACTTCAAGACGTAAAGTAAATAAATTATATTTATCTAACAAAGAAATATTTTATTTTTCCCTAAACACACAAGTTACAGGCACGCCTTCAAAGCCAAAATGAGCTCTGATGCGGTTTTCTAAAAATCTTTGGTATGATTCACCTATGTATTTTGGCTTGTTGCAAAAGAAGGCAAAAGTTGGATTTTTTGTAGGCAGTTGTGTGATGTATTTGATTTTTACATACTGTCCGTTCAAAGCTGGAGGTGGCGTGTTGTCAATATCTTTTTGTAAAAACTCATTCAATTTTGAGGTTGGTATCTTGGTGGTTTTAGTGTTGTACACTTCAATTGCCTTTTCCAATACTTTATGAATGCGTTGTTTTTCATTCACTGAAATAAAAATAACGGGATAGTAATCGAGTGGAGCCAGCTTTTTGTTGATAAAATCTGTCCATTCTTTGGTGGTTTTAGCAGTTTTATCGGCTATCAAATCCCATTTATTTACCGCTATTACCACGCCCTTTTTATATTTGGCCGCCAAAGAAATGATATTTTGGTCTTGCGATTCTAAGCCACGTGAAGCATCTATCATTATTATACACACATCGGCATTTTCCATTGCCTCAATAGAGCGAAGTACCGAATAAAACTCAATATCTTCTTTTACTGCCGATTTTTTGCGAATTCCGGCTGTATCTGTAAGTATCAGATTCATTCCATAAGCAGTGTAATGCGTGTCTATAGAATCGCGGGTGGTGCCGGCTATGTCTGTCACTATGCTTCTGTCTGTATTCAAAAATACATTTAGCAGAGAAGATTTGCCCACATTAGGGCGACCCAAAATGGCAATTCTTGGTATTTTTTGTTCTTCAAAAGGAATTACATCACCATTTTCATCCAAATCAGGCTTTTCATCTTCCTTCAAATGTTTTACCACCTCATCGAGCAAATCGCCTGTGCCTGAGCCTGTTTGCGATGATACTGGAAATACCTCAGCATCTAACCCTAAAGAATAAAATTCAGAAGCATACTGGTCTTTGGCCGGGTTGTCGGCTTTGTTGGCTATTATATATAGTGGTTTTTTTGTTTTCCTGATTACTGTGGCAAATTCCTCATCAAGTGGTGTTATTCCTTCCGTCAAATCGACCATGAATAGAATTACGTCCGATTCGTCTACAGCCAATTTTACCTGTTTGCGTATTTCACCTTCAAAAATATCGTCAGAACCAACCACATAGCCTCCGGTATCAATTACGGTAAACGATTTGCCATTCCATTCGGAAAAGCCATAGTGCCTATCGCGGGTTACACCGCTCACATTGTCCATGATGGCTTTTCGCTCTCCTATCAATCTATTAAAAAAAGTAGATTTGCCCACATTCGGACGACCTACAATCGCTACTACATTTGGCATTGGTATTAAATTAATTAGTATAGGAGAATATTTTATACGCTATATTCTTAAGCTAATATCAAAATATTCAGATGGAATTGCTGTTACAAAGTTAAGGTGTTTTAAAATGGAAAACATTTTTAAGCTTATATAAAGTATTGCTTCTATATAATTACGAAGAAGGAAGGTTACCAAGGGTTCGAAACCTTCGTGGTCATTTAGAAGAATGAAAGCAAAAATTTGTCACTTATATAATATACAGTATATGTTGCCATTTTGGATTAATAAATAATATAATTATGGGTTCTTGGAGATTATTGCTCTCATTTAAAGAATTATCCACACCATGCTCAATATTTTATCTAAACATTTTTTGCATTTCAAATATGTTTTCCTACCTTCGCACTCCCATTTTTGAATCATAGTATTTATACATAATTATTAGTAATGCCAACCATACAACAGCTCGTTAGAAACGGCAGAGAAAAACTGATTTACAAGTCAAAATCTCCTGCATTAGCGTCTTGCCCAGAAAAAAGAGGGGTGTGTACAAGAGTTTACACAACTACACCAAAAAAACCAAACTCAGCTATGCGTAAAGTAGCCAGGGTAAGGCTTACCAATCAAAAGGAAGTGAACGCCTATATTCCAGGCGAAGGTCACAACTTGCAAGAGCACTCCATTGTGTTGATTCGTGGGGGTAGGGTAAAAGATTTACCAGGGGTACGTTACCATATTATTCGTGGTGCATTAGATACTGCTGGTGTAAGCAATAGAAAACAAAGTCGCTCAAAATACGGTGCTAAAACACCAAAAGCTGGTGCTCCAGCTACTGGAAAAGGAGCTGCAAAAGCACCAGCTAAGAAAAAATAAATAGAATAGCCCAAATGGCTACATTCCTCTTAAAAAAGCCCCTCTCCTTTTCGGAGAGGGGTTGGGGTGAGGCGAAAAACAAGCAAATAGTAGCTATCTGTGCTATTCCAAGTAA
This sequence comes from uncultured Bifidobacteriaceae bacterium, assembly GCA_964565665.1. Taxonomy (GTDB): domain Bacteria; phylum Bacteroidota; class Bacteroidia; order Cytophagales; family UBA9547; genus CAZMFZ01. Next base: position 6,206 of record CAZMFZ010000127.1, read on the forward strand.
CAACTTAACAATCAATTAATAATCAATTCTTAATTTTAAATGAGAAAGTCGAAACCGGAAAAAAGATATGTATTACCGGACCCCAAGTACGGACAAGTACTTGTTACAAAATTTGTAAACAGCCTAATGTGGGACGGTAAGAAGAGTATTGCATACACTATATTTTATGATGCAATCGATCTGGTAGCCAAAAAGACAAACGAAGATGGTTTGGAAATTTGGAAAAAAGCGTTGGCAAACATTACGCCTGCCGTTGAAGTGAAATCGAGACGTGTGGGTGGTTCAAATTTTCAAGTACCAACGGAAGTAAGGCCAGAAAGAAAACAGTCATTAGGTATCAAGTGGATGATATTGTATGCTAGGAAAAGAGGAGAAAAATCAATGACCGATAAACTAGCAGGCGAAATTGTTGCAGCTTCCAAAGGTGAAGGTGCAGCAGTGAAGAAGAAGGAAGATACGCACAGAATGGCTGAAGCAAACAAAGCATTTTCTCATTTCAAATTTTAAAAAATGTCAAATCTTAAGTATTTGCGCAATATCGGTATCATGGCCCACATCGATGCTGGCAAAACTACCACATCTGAGCGTATCCTTTATTATTCAGGCAAAACTCATAAAATTGGTGAGGTGCACGAAGGTGCTGCCACTATGGATTGGATGGTGCAAGAGCAAGAGCGAGGTATCACAATCACTTCTGCTGCTACCCATTTTCAATGGAATTATCCTACAGAACAAGGCGAAAAAATAGAAGGAAAAACGGAGATTTACGAATTTAACCTAATCGATACTCCAGGTCACGTTGATTTTACAGTAGAAGTAGAGCGTTCGCTAAGAGTATTGGATGGTGCTGTAGCTTTGTTTTCGGCAGTTGATGGTGTAGAGCCACAATCTGAAACGGTTTGGCGCCAGGCTACTAAATACCATGTACCTCGTCTTTGTTTCGTAAATAAAATGGATCGCTCTGGTGCAGATTATTTCGATTGCGTAAAGCAAATCAAAGAAAAGTTGGGTGCCAAACCAGTGCCGCTTCAAATTCCAATCGGAAATGAAGACAAATTTAAAGGCGTTGTCGATTTATTGACAATGAAAGGTTACATCTGGAACGAAACCGACCAAGGTAGAACCTACGATGTAATTGAAATACCTGCCGATTTGGTAGAGGAAGCCAACGAGTGGAGACAGTTTTTAGTAGAATCTATTGCCGAGTATGACGATGCACTATTAGAGAAATTCTTTGTAGATCCAAATACAATCACACGTGAGGAATTAATGGTTGCCATCAGAAAAGCAACGATTGATATGACTATTTCTCCGGTAATGTGTGGATCTGCTTTCAAAAATAAGGGTGTTCAAATGATGTTGGATGCAGTTATCGCATACCTTCCTTGCCCTCTTGATTTGCCACCAGTGATGGGAACAAACCCTGATACTGGCCTAGAAGAAGTGCGTGAACCTACGCCAGAGGCTCCATTTGCCGCTTTAGCTTTCAAAATTGCCACCGATCCTTATGTTGGTCGTTTAGCTTTCATCCGTGTTTACTCAGGGAAATTAGAAGGTGGTTCTTATGTGCACAACATGAGAACGGACAAAAAAGAAAGGATTTCTCGTTTGTTGCAAATGCACGCCAACAAGCAAAATCCAATCGAAAGAGTAGAAGCAGGAGATATTGCTGCAGCTGTAGGTTTCAAAGACATCAAGACTGGCGATACTTTAGTAGACGAAAAACGACCAATTGTCCTTGAATCTATGTCGTTTCCAGAACCAGTTATTGGTTTGGCAATTGAACCTAAGAAATCGGTTGATATTGATAAATTAAGCAATGCTATTGTAAAATTACTAGAAGAAGATCCGACACTTAAAGTAGAAACCAACCAAGAAACTGGTCAGACTATTTTGAGAGGTATGGGTGAGCTCCACTTAGAAATCATTATTGATAGAATGAGACGTGAGTTTGGCGTTGAAATCAATCAAGGTGCACCTCAAGTTTCTTACAAAGAGCGTTTTACTAAGAAATTAGAACACAGAGAGGTTTACAAAAAACAATCTGGTGGTAGAGGTAAATTTGCCGATATCGTATTTGAAATGAGTCCTCGTGATGATGACAAAAAAGAAGGATTGCAATTTGTGAATGAAGTTGTGGGTGGAGCTATCCCTCGCGAGTTTATTCCTGCAGTTCAAAAAGGTTTTGAAGAATGTTTGAAAAATGGATCTTTAGCTGGATACCCAGTAGAAGGATTCAAAATCAGATTATTCCACGGATCTTACCATGATGTCGATTCAGATTCATTGTCATTTGAATTAGCTGCGAAGGTTGGTTTCAGAGAAGCTGGTAAAAACTGTGGTCCGCAGTTGCTAGAGCCAATTATGGCATTGGAAGTTGCTACACCAGACGAATATACTGGTCCTGTAACTGGTGATTTGAACAGAAGAAGAGGTATAATGAAAGGTATGGATTCAAAACCAGGCTTTACCATTATCAAAGGCGATGTGCCATTATCTGAATTGTTCGGTTATGTTACCGACTTAAGAACTATCACTTCTGGTCGTGCCTCTGCCTCATTGACATTCTCTCATTACGACCCTATACCTGCTAACATTGCAGAAGGAATAGTATCGAAAGCAAAAGCAGAAAAAGCTAACTCATAATATTGATTTCATAAAAAAATTCATTTCGAAATGAACCAAAAAATAAGAATAAAATTAAAATCATTCGACCACAGTTTGGTCGACAAATCTTCTGAGAAGATTGTGCGTGCGGTGAAAGCTACTGGTGCAATAGTAAGCGGACCTATTCCGCTTCCTACTGAAAAAGAAATATTTACGGTGTTGAAATCACCACACGTTAACAAAACCGCCCGTGATCAGTATCAAATATGCACCTACAAAAGATTGGTTGATATTTATTCCACTAGTCCGAAAACTGTAGATGCCTTGATGAAACTTGAATTGCCAAGTGGAGTTGATGTTGAGATAAAAGTTTAGTGGTATTTCAATAACTTATTAAAAGAGGTTTAGACTAGTTCTATTCCTCTTTTTCGATTAATAAAAACTTTGTTGCGACTTTGCAACACATTTTAAATTTAATATAACACAATGTCAAACAGTTACGAAACAGTATTCATTCTAAATCCCGTTTTGCCTGAGCCCCAGGTAAAGGAT
>CAZMFZ010000128.1:0-9287 GCA_964565665.1 uncultured Bifidobacteriaceae bacterium
ATTCACCACTGCGATATCCGCTTTGCCATCGCCTGTGAGGTCGCCTATGGATACATAACGTGGACTGGTACCCGTAGCGTAATCTACTTTGGGGGAAAGGTTGAACTGGGCATTTGAGTACGCAAATGCTAAATGTGAAAAGAGAAGAGCAAGATAAATTTTTTTCATGGTGGGCGTTTTGGGGTTTTAGTTTTAAAATTTTGTTTGGGTTTTGGGGGTTAAATAACCTCACCCCCAACCCCTCTCCAAGGAGAGGGGTGCCGAAGATCGAGCAATACGGCTTTGAATTAATTTAACCTATCTTTAATTTTACTGCCAAATAAACCTAAATAAGTGGGAAACTAAAATGTTTTTTGGTTTATTTTGAAAAGTTGGCTGAAACACTGATTTTTAAGAGCACTATATAGGTTACACTCATAAGAATTTAAGACAAATGACAGTTTAAGTGATTCAGAATTATCAAACTAAAACTTTTCAGGTAGAGTTGGAAACGAACAAAAAAAAAATTTTCAGTTGGTTTAATAAAAACATACAATTGCTTTTGGTTAAATTGGCTTCTTATTTCTATCATAGAATGAAAATACCAGCCATAAAAAAAGCCATAGAAACCTATAGTTTGCAGCAACTCAAAGAGGCCGAAGAATCTTTGCTAGATGAGCAAGAGGCAGCAATAAACATCGAAGGCGAAGATGAAGGCGAGCAACTTACCCATACCTTGGCCGCCATTTGGATACTCAATGAGATGCAACACCAAAATATTGATTTCAATACTGCTTTAAGGCAATACACTTCAAGAGTACGATCTTCCATTAGCTAGTGCTAGAATTAGCTGAACATGAAATTAGGATTGCTTAAAGTACTTTTCAGCATCTTTGATTTGCTTCTGCAGGTTTTTGATCCTTCGCTTATCTGAAGGGTGGGTCGATAAAAATTCGGGAGGCGTTCCTTTACTTTTTGCTGCCATTCTTTCCCAGAAGCTTACTGCAGTGCTGGGATGGTATCCTGCCATGGCCATAAAAATCAACCCCATATAATCTGCTTCAGATTCCTGTGTGCGGCTGAAAGGGAGCAAAACCCCCACCTGACTACCCAGCCCGTATGCAGTCATGTACACATTTCTAGCTAGCGGATTTTGGTTTGTCAAGGCCACCGATAAAGCAGTAGCTCCTAATTGAACGGCTAGTTGTTGGCTCATTCTTTCATTTCCATGCTTGGCTACTGCATGTGCTATTTCGTGACCCATTACTGCGGCTAGGCCGCTTTCATCTTGCGTAAAGGGCAATATGCCTGTGTAAAAAACCACTTTGCCGCCAGGCATACACCATGCATTTACTTCACTGCTTTCTACCAAGTTAAATTCCCATTTGTATTCTTTCAAATCACTGCCCAGCTTTTGTGACCGCAAATAGGCCTCTACAGCTGTAGCAATTCTTGCCCCCACTGTTTTCACAAGCTGGGTATTAGCAGCATCGGTCGAAATTTTATTCTTATTGAGAAATGTGCTGTATTCTGTATTTGACATAGATAATACCTGTGAATTAGGTATCAAGGTCAGCGATCTTCTTTTTGTCAACGGGTTTCTGGAGCAAGAAATTAATGTTAAAATGGCATAAAGTAAAATAAAATTTTTCATCTTGATAATTTTTTAAAAATATGCTAATAAGTCTATGCCAACATCAACAAAAAACTTAAAAACAGGTATACTTTTTATGAAATTCTCAAATTCAAATTGCCTTAATAATTTAAATGATCAAAAAAGTAAAGACCTTTATCGAAGATATGTAATTTAGATTTTGAAGGTTTCAGTATCATTTAATGGCTTTCTAAAACTATAATTTATTGATAGCATTCAATGCAAATATTCAAAATTTTAACCAAATAAAAATGACTATGCGATACTTTACCATTTAATAAAACGCTTTACCAACGTAAAAACCTGAACTTTAGCCCCTGCATTTTGTTTATATTTGCACTTCATTTGAAGTAAAGTTTTAAAATACAGCATACAAGTGTCAAAAAGAGGTAGAGTTTTAGTGGCCATGAGTGGGGGAATTGATAGTTCGCTTGCTGCGGTAATGCTGCATGATGAAGGTTATGAAGTAATTGGCATGACTATGAAAACATGGGATTACGCCAGTGCTGGTGGTAATAAAAAGGAAACGGGCTGCTGTAGCCTTGATAGTATTAACGATGCCCGCAACCTAGCAGTTGGCTTGGGCTTTCCACATTATATATTAGACATCAGAGAGGAATTTGGCGATTCTGTTATCGACCACTTTACCAGCGAATACATTGCAGGCCGCACGCCAAACCCATGTGTACTTTGCAACACCTATATTAAATGGGATGCACTGCTTCGCAGAGCCGATAAGCTTGATTGCGAAATGATAGCCACCGGGCATTATGCCAGTATTAGGGAAGAAAATAACCGCTTTGTGATTTCAAAAGGAATTGACGAAAGCAAAGACCAATCGTATGTACTATGGGGGGTATCGCAAGAAAGCCTAGGTCGTACTATGCTTCCTTTGGGTAAATATCGCAAATCAGCTATAAAAGAAATGGCTAAAGAACGTGGCTTTTTCGATTTGATTAACAAGCCTGAAAGCTACGAAATATGCTTTGTGCCTGACAATGATTACCGTGGGTTTCTCAAACGTAGAGTGCCCGAACTCGAAGCCCAAGTAGCGGGAGGAAACTTTGTGTTGTCAGATGGCAAAGTAATTGGCACGCATGAAGGTTATCCCTTTTATACTATCGGGCAACGAAAAGGGCTTGGCATTGCCGTGGGTTCGCCTGTGTTTGTTACGGAAATAAGGAAAGAAACCAACGAAGTGGTAATTGGACCTTTTGAACAATTACATCGCAATGGTATGAGTGTAGGCAAGCTTAATTTTCAAAAATACGAAACCATTGAAGGCAAAAAGATGGAAGCAATTACAAAAATTAGATATAAAGATGCAGGTACTGAATCTGTAATAGAACAAAAAGATGGCAAAATCAATGTGGAATTTTTCTCGAAAGTAAATGCAATTGCTCCAGGTCAGGCGGCTGTATTTTATGAAGGAAACGATGTGATAGGTGGTGGCTGGATTGAAAAAAGCTTTGATTTATAACTTTGAATAAATAACGAAGATTTCAGTTGCGATATTTATGACGTTTATTGCGAAGCTGAAAACGGAGAAAAATTTATTGTAGAACTTTAAAAAGCCAAACAAAATTATTTTATTGAACGCACAATTTACTATTCTACATTTCCAATTAGAGAGCAAGCCGAAAAAGGTAATTGGAAGCAATATTTAAAGATAAGGTATTTAACCAAGCTTTTGAAAAAGCTAAATTTACCAAATTTGTGCAATCAGAAATGGATAGTTATGAATACAGCCTAAAAATATTTAGAGACGATGACAACACCTATGATTTCGCCATCGAAACAGCCACTCAATTAGGACTTGAGCAGGGGTTTGAACGAGGAATAGAAGAAGGAATAAAAGAAGGAATAGAAAAAGGAATAGAAAAGGGAATAGAAAAAGGAATAAAAAGAGGTATTGAGCAAGGCATAAAAAATGGCAAAATTGAAGTAGCTAGAAAGCTTAAAGATTGTGAAATATCTATTGAAGTTAGTATGAATACAACTGGACTTGCAAAAGATGTGATTGATAAACTATAGAAAATAACAAGCTTTTAAAAATTGATAGATTTTCCCAATGCTTAAACTAAAAATAGTCATTTCGTTTTTTTTATTCTCCAACTTTTCTGCTCTTTCACAAGCCAAGTATTTGGTTTATTTTACTGATAAAAACAATTCAACATTCTCAATTAATAAGCCTGAGGCATTTCTGACGCAGAAATCGATACTCAGAAGGCAGAAACAACATATTGACATAAAAATAGCTGATTTGCCTGTGAATTCCAGCTACGTAGATTCTTTAAAAAAGCTGGGCGTTGAAATTTGGTATACTTCCCGATGGTTTAATGCTGCCTATGTGGGCATTGAAGATACAGCTAACATCAATTTATCAATCCGCAATCTAGGCTTTGTAAAAAAGATGCAAATGCTTAAACCATTGGCTAAGGGAGAAAGATTATCTGCTGAAAAAACAAGAAAAGCATCAAGTAATAAATATTTTATTGAGTCAAACGAATATGGAGAATCGCTGAATCAAGTGAGCCAAATATGTGCCGATGAAATGCACAACGAAGGCTTCAAAGGTGATTCAATTACTATAGCTGTGTTAGATGGAGGTTTCTCCAATGCCAATCAACTCTACTTTTTCGATAGTTTATTTTTACAAAAGAGAATACTTGGCACTTACGATTTTGTAGCTAAAACTAGCAATGTTTATGCCTACTCCGGCCATGGAACGAATGTACTTTCGTGCATTGCAGGCTATGCCAAAGGCAAATTGATTGGCACTGGATTCAAATCGAACTTCTACCTTTTCCGCACTGAAGATGGAGAATCAGAATACCCAGTGGAGGAGGCAAACTGGCTGATTGCAGCCGAAAAAGCCGATAGCTTAGGTGTAGATATTATCAATTCTTCACTTGGCTATACCACTTTTGACGACCCAAACCTAAACAATACCTACAAAGACCGTGACGGCAAAAAGCCCATCAGTTCGATAGCCGCCACTATGGCCGCCCGAACTGGAATGATATGCGTGATAAGCGCTGGAAATGAAGGTAGAAGCAAATCTGATCCCTATACGGCATCTCCTGGCGATGCCGACTCAGTACTCACGGTAGGCTCAGTAGATAAAGATGGTAATTTATCGGAATTCAGCTCGTTTGGCCCTACTATTGACGGTAGAATGAAACCTGAAGTGGTAGCAAAAGGCGGCTCTACTACCGTTGGCTCCCCCAATGGCACTATTGGCACAGGCAGCGGCACCTCTTATGCTACTCCGGTACTGGCAGGGATGGTAGCAGGGCTATGGCAATCGCTGCCAGGCTTAACCAATATGGAAATAATAGAACTCGTAAAAAAATCGGGCAAATTATACAATACACCTGACAAAAAATTAGGCTACGGCATTCCCTGCTTTAGTAAAGCCAGATTGCTTGGTTTGGGCAAAACAGATATGGTGTACAACGACATCAATATTATTCCAAACCCATTTTCAAATGAAAATTTATTGTTGGTTATGAATCCCAACGATACGGGCAAAACATATCACCTTGAAATATACGATATATCTGCGAAAACTATCTTCAACCAAATAATTGAAAGTGCAGAGATTTCAAATACCCTCAACATTACCTCAGGTTCACTCAGTTCTGGGCTATATTTTTGCAGAATTACCTCGCCCGACAATTCTAGGCTCATCCGCATTATAAAAATTTAGCTCCATCTTTTTATCGTAAATAGAGTGAAAACATTTTTATCGCTCCATTAGTCTATTTCCTTATTCCCAAAAAGAGATAAATTCAACTTAATATTCAAATAGCACAAATTATCCAAAAAACAAGCTCCCCTACTAGCATTATGTAATTCACCACTTATATTTGCCATTCGTTAGAAATCATTTTTCTCAACTACCTTCTTTATTTATTTCATCAATTTCAACACCATTAATTTCATCATATGAATAGTTTATTCTACTTAGTTCCGCTCATCGGGCTAGGCTCATTGTTTTACGCTTTGTTCCTTTCGAACTGGATTACCAAACAAAATGACGGTGACGACCGCATGAAGTGGATAGCCAAAAATATTGCCGATGGGGCAATGGCTTTCCTCAAAGCCGAATATAAAGTAATGGCCTATTTTGCAGCCATAGCTTGTTTGCTGCTATTTTTCCTTGGTACAGCCAACGACAAATCCCATCCTTTGGTAATTGCTTCTTTTTTAGTAGGTGCTTTCCTTTCTGCATTGGCAGGCTTTATAGGCATGAGAGTGGCCACCAAAGCCAATGTACGCACAGCCGAAGCAGCGAAAACCAGCCTTTCAAGGGCATTAAAAGTATCGTTCACAGGGGGTACAGTGATGGGAATGGGCGTAGCAGGCTTGGCCGTAATGGGTTTGGGTTCATTGTTTATCGCTTTTTACTTCATTTTTGTAAATGGGGCTGCACCAAATGGAGTTGAAATGGAAAGAGCGATTGAGGTATTGACAGGTTTTTCGTTAGGAGCCGAGAGCATAGCCCTTTTTGCCAGAGTGGGAGGCGGCATTTACACCAAAGCAGCCGATGTGGGGGCTGATTTAGTAGGTAAAGTAGAGGCTGGAATTCCAGAAGATGATCCTAGAAACCCAGCAACCATAGCCGACAACGTAGGCGATAATGTGGGCGATGTAGCAGGTATGGGGGCAGATTTGTTTGGTTCGTATGTTGCTACAGTGCTTGCTACCATGGTTTTGGGTCGTGAAACAATTGCTTTAGATAATTTTGGAGGTCTCTCCCCTATTTTGTTGCCAATGGTGATAGCAGGGGCAGGAATTATATTCTCATTAATCGGTACATTCTTCGTGAGTGTGAAAGAAGGAGGCGATGTACAAGCTGCTTTGAACAGAGGCAATTGGGCTTCGGTATTGCTCACCGCTGTGGCTTCCTATTTTATTGTAAAAGCTATTTTACCGGCTACATTAACTTTGCGAGGCACAGAATTCACTTCTGATGGCGTATTTTTTGCAATTCTCACAGGTTTAACTGTGGGTGCATTGATTTCTATCATCACCGAATATTATACCGCTATGGGTAAAGGCCCAGTATTGAGCATTATACGTCAATCGGCAACTGGCCATGCTACAAACGTGATTGGTGGTTTGAGCGTGGGAATGATGAGTACAGCAATGCCAATCTTAGTGTTGGCTGCGGGTATTTATATGTCTTATTACTTTGCTGGATTGTATGGCGTTTCCATTGCAGCTGCCGGAATGATGGCAACTACCGCTATGCAATTAGCCATTGATGCATTCGGGCCTATTGCCGATAATGCAGGAGGAATAGCTGAAATGAGCCATTTGCCAGCTGAAGTGCGTGAGAAAACAGATATATTAGATGCCGTAGGAAACACCACCGCAGCTACTGGAAAAGGATTTGCCATTGCCTCAGCAGCATTAACTTCCTTAGCACTCTTTGCTGCTTTCGTAGGTTTGGCAGGCATCACTGCCATCGATATATACAAAGCCGAAGTATTAGCAGGGTTATTTGTGGGGGGAATGATACCGTTTGTGTTTTCAGCGATGGCAATAAGTGCAGTTGGTAGAGCCGCTATGAAAATGGTGGAAGAAGTTCGCAGGCAATTCCGCGAAATCAAAGGCATAATGGAAGGAACAGGCGTACCAGAATACGACAAATGTGTGGCAATTTCTACAAAAGCAGCCATTCGTGAAATGGTTTTACCTGGAGCGTTGGCTATTGTTTCACCAATCATTGTTGGCTTTCTATTTGGTCCTGAAGTATTGGGCGGTTTGCTGGCTGGAGTTACCGTTTCGGGCGTATTGATGGCTCTTTTTCAATCGAATGCCGGAGGAGCCTGGGACAATGCAAAGAAATCATTCGAGAAAGGTGTGCTGATCAATGGCGAGATGTATTATAAAAAATCAGAACCACACAAAGCCGCTGTAACTGGTGATACCGTTGGCGATCCTTTCAAAGACACCTCAGGGCCTTCAATGAACATCCTTATCAAGCTGATGTCTATTGTTTCATTGGTAATTGCCCCTGCTTTGAAAATTATTCATGTAGATAAAAAAGCAGAACTGCAGCAATTGAATAGTGTGAATAAGATAGAAATTACGCTCAACAAACCAGTGCAGCACGACTAGTCGAATATTTCTTGTTTTGGATAATACTACCGAAGGGGTTGGATTTGTAAAAATCCAACCCCTTCTTTTTTTTATTTTTTCAGTTTTGGATGATGTTTTTTATTTCAGTAAATCAAAAATTAGGCTTTGCAAGCTTACAAAAGCTTGCCTGACTTCAGGGGAAGCCTTTGCAGGTTTACAAAACCTTGCCGGGATTCAGGGCGAGCTTTTGCAAGTTTACAAAAGCTTGCCTGACTACAGGGGAAGCCTTTGCAGGTTTACAAAGCCTTGCCAGGATTCAGGGCGAGCTTTTGTTTGTAAACATTGGCTTGCCTGACTTCAGGGGGAGCTAATGTTGGTAAACATTGGCTTGCGCTAAACTTATGTGTGTAAATGTTTGCAAACATTTACCTTATAAAGTGAAGGAAGTTATAAATGAGCCAACCTTTCGGGTGGCGGAAACCTTCGAAATGGTTATGCTTTGCCAGAGGTATAGTTGTGACAATTGAGGCTTTTAAGCTCTTTGCAATCTTGAGTATTTGATCAAATCAATTGCATTTTTGCCACTTTAGGGCCTACAGTTGCTTTATCATGCTCAAAATCAAGTTTGATACGCCATTTTTGCATCGTAGCAGCCCCGATGATGGCCTCTTCACTCAAACCTGGAATCACTAAAAATTCATCGCTCAGCAATACATCGTCCATATAAAAATCAAGTGAAATTCTATACTTAACTTCTATAAAATGCCCCTCAGCAGCTGTCGCAATTCTTCTCACACGACCTAAACTTTCTAGCGTAGCAATATCTGCATAGTCAGGATGTATGCAGCTCAGGTTTGCTCCACTATCAAATAATGCATATAGCATTCTTTCTCCTCTGGAACCTACAAATAACATGGGTGTTTTGATGAAAGTCATATTATTTAACATTTGGTAATCCCAATTCTACACAAATATTTAGAATTGAAATATAGGATAAATAGATTATTTATTTTCAAATTCAAACCCATTTATTTTGTACTTAATGGGTTGCCATCTACTGTCCTTTTTCACGAAATATACATCACAGTTCATTTTTACTTTTTCGCCTTTTTAGAATCTATATCTAGTCAGTTTCATCCATAAATCTGGTATTTCTTTTCCTTCGTACGTATTAAAATTAGAATAAAGGGGTGAAAATCATTGAATCAACTGAAATTTATCAAAAATCGATCTTAAATGTATGCACAAGTTCTGGGCCACACAAGACCATTACTTGGATTGGAGTTGATAAGTAAAATCGTAAATTTACGTAGTCAATAATTAAACAAGATGAGCAAGAAATTAATAAGTTTTGATTGGGCAATAAAAAGACTTTTGAGAAACAAAGCCAACTTTGTGGTACTCGAAGGCTTTTTAAGCGAACTTTTATTTGATAACATCAAAATTGATCAAATTCTTGAAAGCGAATGCAACCAAGAAACCGCTGATGATAAATTCAATAGAGTTGATATTTTGACTCAAAATTCAAAAAACGAACTAATCATAATTGAAATTCAAAGTA
>CAZMFZ010000129.1:0-9173 GCA_964565665.1 uncultured Bifidobacteriaceae bacterium
ACTAATAGGAGTAGCCAATGTTTCTTCTGTCAAAATTTAAAATACAGTAACGAGTATTTTATTTGGCCGAATTGGGCACCCCAAAGTGATTCTCTACATTGGCCTTGGCCTAAATACATTGAAGAATGGAAAGAAAATGATAAGCTTGTAATATGGGTAAGCCAACCTACAATAAGGGTATACTTACCTGACTCATCAAAAAATACAAGGGCAGCCATTGTCATTTGTCCGGGTAGAGGATACAATATTTTGGAGATAGAAAAAGAAGGATATGCAGTTGCCAAAAAATTAAATGACTTAGGAATTGCTGCCATTGTATTGAAATATAGGCATTACAGCGAGGATGAAGCAAGAAAAGATGCTTTAAGAGCACTCCAATATGTAAAAGCCAATGCATTAAATTGGAGAAGAAATACAAATGGCAAGCACTGCTTTCGCAGCCATGGAGCCCATAATAATATACGATCCGATTATTCCAAATATGGTTCAAGATAAATTTTATACGGCTCAGTTAGAAAAGCTGGGCGGGCTCTTGGAGGCAAGGGTAGATATTAATCTGGAGAAACGTTTGCTGCAAATTGATTCGGCCATTCTGCTTTCAGGCTTCTAAAATCGCCCTGGTTCGCAAGTATGGATTGGCGAGCATGTAGGCTATTAATCCAATGAATAAGTCAATATAGGGGTATGCGGTTTCCGATGCCCAGCAAAGCTGGAGCAAACCGGTAAAACTGCCTTCGGAATTGAAATCTAAAATTGAAAAAAATAGTGGTATAAAGTAGTTTACAAATCTACCAGGAGAAATCAGCGTGTTTGCTAACGATAAGTTTGTAGCAAAAAGTTCGCAGACCAAGAAACATGCTATTTTTATTCCAAATGCAGTTTTGAACTGGGACAAAGGTACTGATTTTACATTTTATCTAGAAAAAACGGCATTCAAAGAAGAGATTTTATTCACTGAAATCAAATTTGAGGCTGCTTCGTGGACAGATGTAATTGTAGTTAAACCGATAGCTTCATTGGGCAAAATATTTGAGCCTGCCAAACCAATTACATTCGATTTGGAAGTGGCAAACTTGTCAAATACTGATTTTATAAAAATTGCTTCACTTGAAATGGTGAGCGATGAATATAAAATAGAGGCAAATATTAGCCAAGATATAAAGTTGGCTAAAGGAAAAACAGCAAAAATCAGGTTCAACCATATCCCTGCATTTGCCGGAGCTTTTAAAATCAACAACCGCATTACAGAAAACACTACAAACAATATGCTGGTGGGGAATGTACTGAATGGACTGGTGGAATAAAATTTATTCATAAACAAGGCTTTATTCCTAGCTACGATATTATTGCCTCTTTCCCAATGCAGCAAATTAATTCCAACTAGTATTCAATCACCTGCATTTTTTTATAAATAATTTTTCTAAAGATGAATTGGAACTCTAATTATTAGTAATGATTGTGCCTAGAAGTGAATTAGGCAATTGATTGAGTTTGATTTAAAATACCCATATTTGCAGAAATCATTCAATTAATTCTTCAATTTATCCAAATGAAGCAGCTCGAAATCAAAGTTGTTCAAATGCTACTACTCATTTGTTTCTTGTTTAAAACGGCAACTTCAAGAGCAGAAATATATACCAATAATATCATTCCTAAGCCGGTGAAAATTAAATATCAAACCGGAAATTTTTTAATTAACTCTTCTCATAAAATTGTTACTAAAAGTTCCTCAAATTCCCAAATTCAAACTATTGCAAATTATCTCAAAGAGCGAAGCGGGATTCCAATTTCACAAACAGGATTTGGAATTATACTTGAAATTGTTGAGGGAATAGAGCTTGTTTCAGATGAAGCATATATTTTAGAAGTGAACCCTAAAGGCATTTCCATTAGAGCCAGAAATCATGCTGGATTGTTTTATGGGGTTCAATCTTTATTGCAATTAATGCCTTTGCATATTGATTTAGGGAAAGGAATTAGCATTCCGTGTCAAAAAATAACCGACTATCCACGTTTTGGTTGGAGAGGATTGATGCTTGATGTAAGTAGACATTTCTTTGATTTTGAGTATATTAAAAGAACATTGGATATCATGGCAACGCTCAAAATGAATGTATTTCATTTTCATTTAACTGATGACCAAGGCTGGAGAATCGAAATAAAAAAGTATCCGTTATTAACTCAAAAAGGTGGTTTTAGAGATGATGATAGAGGCAAACCTTGGAGCTACTTTCAATATGGAGTAACGAATACTAAGCCGATTTATGGAGGTTTTTATACGCAAGAGCAAATTAAGCAATTGGTAAAATACGCTGCTGAAAGAAACATAACCATTGTTCCAGAAATAGATTTGCCTGGTCACTCATGGGCTGCAATTTATGCTTACAACAATTTGTCTTGCTCTGGTAGTATGTGGAAAAAGCCCGAAAATGTTCCTTTTCAATTTTCGGAACCACTTTGTGTTTGCAGTCCGGAAGTGATGAATTTTGTGAAAGATGTGATTGGAGAGGTTATAGAATTGTTTCCATCTAAATATATTCACATAGGAGGCGATGAGTGCAGGCACGAGGCTTGGGAAAATTATGAAATATGTAAAACACTTATGGAGAAAGAAAAACTTAAAAATACTGCCGAATTGCAAGGATGGTTTAACCGCCAACTCGAGCAATTTGTGCGTTCTAAAGGTAGATATATAATTGGTTGGGATGAAATTCTTGAAGGTGGCATAGCACCTGAAGCAGCCGTAATGAGCTGGAGGGGCGAAGAAGGAGGAAAGGAGGCAGCTTTACACCAACATTATGCAGTAATGTCGCCCTCTTCGCACTGCTATTTAGATATGAATCAATATTTAGGTGAGCGAGAAGAAGGATGGATTAAAATATTGCCTTTGGAAAAAGTATATAGCTATGAGCCCATTCCGGCAGGACTTGATAAATCACTAGAAAAATATATACTCGGTGTGCAAGGCAATTTGTGGACTGAAAATGTGCAGAAACCATTGCAAGCAGATATTCAATTTTTTCCAAGGGGCATTGCTTTAGCAGAAGTAGGTTGGTCGACAAAAGAATCGAGAAACTTAATCGATTTTAAAAATAGATTAAATGTGTTTTATAAGTTTTTGGAGAAGAATAAATATGCTTATGCCATTCCTATTCCAATTCTGCCTTTGATGGAATATACCTTAATTAATTCATTAACCGTGAATCCGGTTTTTGACTCAGGAAATGGTGCTAATGCTTTTTATACTTTAAATGGTGAAGAACCTACTGTGAAATCAGCCAAAGTAAATGGAGCTATTGTAATTACCTCCTCCGTCAAACTAAAAATGAAAGCATTTAGGCCATCAGGAGTGCCAAGTAAAACATTTGAAGCAACCTTTACGAAAATGGATCCCATTTCAAATAGCATATTTATAACTCCTAAGGTAAAAGGATTAATTAATTATACCTATTTCGAAGGAAGCATTAAAACCTTGAAAGATTGGAAAAACCTTAGAAAGAAATCATTTGGAGATATATCGAGCATTACCATTCCGGGTTTTGCCCGGGCAGATTCCTTTGCCTTAGAATACAATGGAAATATCGAAATAAAAGAAACCGGAGTCTATACTTTTTACCTGGCTTCTGATGATGGTTCATCACTTGAAATCAATGATGTAGAAATAATTAATCATGATGGTACACATGGCGCTACCGAAAAGTACAAACAAATAGCATTAGCCAAAGGCATTCATTCATTCAAGCTCCAATATTTTGAAGCACTTTACAGTCAAAGTTTATCTTTAAGTATGGATGGACCTAATATGCCAAAGCAACTAATACCCAGTTCAATATTGTCAAAATGATGTCGTATATGATATGAACACAGTCAAAGAAAAAATCCCGACTAAAATCTTCAACAGCTCTGAGGATGCTTCCAAATCGGTAGCTAACCAAATAGCCGCATTAATAAAAATCAAGCATCATGAAGGCAAGAACTGCATTCTTGGCTTGGCTACAGGTTCTTCGCCTACTCGTGTGTATGCCGAATTGGTTAAAATGTGCAAAGAAGGCGTATTGTCATTCAAAAATGTAATCACATTTAATTTGGATGAATATTATCCTATGCAGCCTGATAGTTTGCAAAGCTACGTACGCTTTATGAACGAGCATTTATTTAACCATATCGATATTCCAAAGCAAAATATCAACATTCCCGATGGCACGCTTGCCAAAGATAAAGTGGCTGAATACTGCAAAATGTATGAGAAAAGAATAGAAGAACTTGGCGGTCTCGATTTACAAATATTAGGTATCGGGCGTACAGGTCATATCGGTTTCAACGAACCGGGTTCGGGCGAAAATACCATCACTCGAATGATTACTCTTGATCAAATAACCAGAATAGATGCTGCAAGCGATTTTTTTGGCGAAGAAAGTGTGCCTCATAAAGCGCTAACCATGGGTGTTGGTACTATTATGAAAGCAAAAAAAATCATTATGATGGCTTGGGGCGAAGGCAAGTCTAAAATAATTCAAAAAGCAGTTGAAGGACCCTTAACAGACCAAATCCCTTCTACATTTCTTCAAACACACCCTAATGCTTTAGTAGTAGTTGACGATGCAGCCTCCAGCAAACTTTCCCGTATTAAAACCCCTTGGTTAGTCGCTACATGTGATTGGAACAACCCGGTACTCATTCGCCAAGCTGTAGTATGGCTTTGTCAAACGGTAGATAAACCCATTTTGAAACTTACCAGCAGCGATTATTCTGAACATGGCATGAGTGATTTGGTTACTGAATATAGCTCAGCTTATCAAATCAACATCAAGATATTCAACGAGTTACAGCATACTATTACAGGATGGCCAGGAGGGAAACCTAATGCCGATGATACAAACCGTCCAGAAAGGTCAACACCATTCCCAAAAAAAGTAGTGTTGTTTAGCCCTCACCCCGATGACGATGTAATATCGATGGGAGGTACTTTTATTCGCTTAGTCGATCAAGGGCATCAGGTACACGTGGCATATCAAACTTCAGGTAACATAGCAGTATTTGATGACGATGCTGTTCGGTTTGCCGATTTTATCAACGACTACAATGAAGCTTTTGGATTGAATAAAGAAGATGGTGACAAACTTTACAAAAAAGTAGTGAAATCGCTTCGAGAAAAAGCACCTGGACAAATAGATATCAAAGAAGTAATGGCTCTTAAAGGATTGATTCGCAGGGGAGAGGCCAAAGCAGGCGCACGGTATGTAGGCTTGCCAGACAAAAATATTTACTTTCTAGATATGCCATTTTACGAAACAGGAGCCGTAAAGAAAAAACCAATAGGCAAAGAAGACATTCAAATTATTGTAGACCTGCTTCAACAGATCAAGCCGCATCAAATATATGCAGCTGGCGATTTGTCCGACCCACATGGCACACATAGGGTTTGTTTGGCAGCCATTTATGCAGCGATTGATCGATTAAAAGATGAAAATTGGATGAAAGATTGTTATGTGTGGTTGTACAGAGGCGCTTGGCAAGAGTGGGAAATTGACCAAATTGACATGGCTGTGCCAATCAGTCCTGAAGAGTTGATGCGCAAAAGAAAGGCTGTGTTCAAACATCAATCTCAGAAAGATGCTGCATTGTTTCCAGGAAATGACAAGCGTGAGTTTTGGGTGCGTGCCGAAGACCGCAACCACGCTACCGCAGATATGTACAAGAAATTAGGATTTGCCGAATACGAGGCGATGGAGGCATTTGTGAGGTATAAGTTTTAGTTGAATAATCAAAAAAGTTAATTGATAGCTTTCTAAAGCGAATTACAAGTTTCATACAAGCCCCGAAATCATTTCTAAAAAATTATTTGATTATCGTTTTGTATATAGTTTCGAAGCATTCCAATAACGAAGTTATACTATAATTGAAAGAAAAGGGAAACTGGTTTGTCTAGTTACCAATATCCAGCCCGTTTTTTCTAGCTTCATTTCATCATTTAGTATCTGGAAGTAGTAAAGCCCATCGGTAATACCATCGGCTTTCCAGTCAAATTTGTAGTCGTTGGTTTCGTATATATTGGCACCCCAGCGATTATAAACCTTTAATTGTAAAGAACCGACTATTGCAATGCAGCCTTCAAAGGCGAAGTTGTCATTAAATCCATCTTCATTGGGTGTGAAGATATTAGGTATTTTTTTAGCGATAGTGGCAATGTTTACCTTTACATTATCCGGTTGGTCGATACATTTATCTTTCAAAGAAATGCTATAATTTCCTGTTTCCTTCACCAAAATAGCAAAGCTGGTATCGCCTGTCGACCATAATTTTTTGCCTTTCAAGCTGCCCGGAACCGTAAGTACCACATCTCTACATATTGATTCAATAGTCGGGCCTAAATTATACAACAGCCGATTTTCGAGTACCTCAATAAGATCGAGTTTCAACAATGGGCCACGACAGTAGGCATCCTTTATTTGGGCAAATAAAGCGTTCGTCCCAGACGAGCTCCAGTTTACTATGGCTGTTGTAGAATCTCTGCTACATAGCCACCCGTTACTACCCAACGGTAACCTGAGTCTGTTTGGTCGTTTACTATGTCATAAAAAGGCATTTGGGCAATGTTTTCAGCACCTTCATTTTTGATAAAGGCTAATTACTGAGTAAAACCCGTTTTCTAAATTATTTCCTAGGAAAGTAGATGTCAGCGTGGTTACATTCACCAAAGCACTTCCTGAAAAACTTCCACTACAGTTTGCGTCTGCAAAACCCGAAATGCTATAAATACTGTTAACTAATGGAGATACGGGTAAAAAACAAGGGTTTGCATACACATTGGTCTGGCTAATGGTGTTGGTACCGACTGTGATATTGAAACTAAAAGGCGAATTTCCTGTAAAGTTGAGTTTTAGATTTGTTGACTGTCCGGCCACAATTGTTGCATTGCCGCTTATGGCTGCCATTGGCATATACACATCTATATAATTGAGTTTTATAATTGTATCCGCATCGTTGGCATTGAATGCAATGAGTCTGATGGCATATCTGCCAGTAGAGGGGTAGCTAATTATTGGGTTTTTAAGTGCAGAATAAGAAGGATTTGCTCCCGCAAACGACCAATTCCAACCCGTTGCCGACCCCACACTCATATTGGTAACAGTTACCACCATTCCGGCACAGATACTTGTTTTATCGGCCGAAAAATCAGCAAATACCGAACCAGACACACATTTGATGGCATCGAATACATTAAGTCTTCCTGCACCAAGCAGCCCTGTGTATGCTGGGTTCAATGCGTAAATATCGTCAGCGGAACTTTTGAGGCAGTTTTCAATGGCATTGGGCGAAAAAAGAGGTTGCTTTGAAAGCAACAGCCCACAGGCACCCGCCACCAATGGACAAGCCATAGAAGTCACACTTAAATAGCTATAAGATGAAGTTGAACCCGCAAGTGTACTCCAAATATTTAAGCCTGGCGCAATAATACCCAAGGTGGCGCCATAAGTTGAAAAATAAGCCTTCAAGTCATTTTAATCAGAGGCAGCCACAGAAATCACATGATTGTAGGCAGCGGGATAATTTGGGTCTGACTCATTGTCATTGCCTGCAGCGGCCACCAGCACTATTCCTTTGCTATGGGCCTCATCGAAAAGCAATTGAGAAATGGCAAAGTAGCCACCTCCTCCCCACGACATACTTATCACATCTGCACCGGCAGCTATGGCGTATTCTACGCCTTCGTAAGCGTATTGAATAGAATTGTCGGTAGTGCTGCTCAATTTCGATTTTACGGCTATAATTTTCACCGAATAGCCCACAGAACCACAATCGCTATTTTGATGGGCTGATGTTCCAGTGGAAATATCCCAAGCTTGGGGGGCATTGATTTTGAGCAGGTTCCATTGGTTGGGATGCAGATCGTTGGGTGTTAAAAAAGTATGGTACACAGGTACTCTTTCAACAATATCGATTTCGGGCAATTTCTTTAAGGCATTGATCAATTGCTCTCTTTTGGCAGAGTCTTCAATAGTGATGGTATAAACCTTGGCCAGATTTGCAGACTTAAGTTTGAACGCCCTTAATACCGACTTTACTTTGTTAGCCTTAAAAGCCAGTTGCAAAGGCGACAACTTTTTGCTCGAAAACGATTGTGGGGCAGCATAATCAATGTTTTCAAGGCTTGTGGTTTGCTTAAATTTTACAAAAAGTTTGGTGGGATGGTAGTCTTGACTTTGCGATAATAAAGAGAAAGCACCGAAAAGGAAAACAAGTGCTGATAAGTAGATAAATCTCATATTTTAAAATAGTATTTACAAAAACAGAAATTTACTTCATTATTATCACACTTATAAACGAATAAAATTGCAACTATCTAATTCAGAAATCAAACTCTCTACTAATTTTATTTAGAAAATAATTAGGGAAATTAAAATTGGATCTTCCCACCAATTCCATTATTTGATACACACTAAAATAGTTTGGTATTGTATAGATTAAGCCTTTTTTAGCATCAATTCCAAACTATTCAATGCTATCACGGAGTTAGCTTGCAGCTCTTTGCAGTCTATCGTTGATGGCTCTGCCTAGGTTTTCGCTGGGTACAAATTCGGCAATTATCAAATCAATATCGCTAGTATCAAGTAAGCGAAGGTATTTAAATAGGTTTTGAGCCGCCTCTTGCATATTGCCCGATGGGGAAAGGACAAAATTAATGGCTGATTTAGTGAAAACATCTTTGAAACTCAGAATCCCAACTCTCTTGCTTTTATTTTGGTCATAGAGCATTTGAATATCTCCTAATAAAAATGGTTTATTGGGTGCATAATGGCTTTTAAGCATACCAGGAGCTGTGGGCGATGAACGGCTAGTTCTTATTTCAACCTTACCATTAATTTTTTCAATTGCCTCTAATGTTAGGCCTCCTAACCTATAAATTATAGGTTTACCCATTTCAAAACCTATAATAGTAGATTCTACCCCAATGCTACTCTCTCCTCCATCTAATATCAATTTTATTTTATTACCTAGTTGATTTTCAACGTGTTGGGCAGAGGTTGGGATTATGTAGCCAAATGGATTAGCACTCGGATCAGCCAATGGAAAGTCAAGCTCTGAAAGCAATGCTAAAGTAAGTGTGTGGTTGGGAATGCGAACCGCAACTTGAGCTAGACCCGAGGTAACCAAATCAGAAATGATTGCTT
>CAZMFZ010000130.1:0-9167 GCA_964565665.1 uncultured Bifidobacteriaceae bacterium
AGTTGGCAGTACTTATTTTAAAAGAAATTAATATTAATAAAATATTATTTAAAGTAAAAATTTTTCAAAAGACTTAACAAAGATTTTATTCTTATTTTCTGTTTTTTGAACGGTATTTTTAATGCTTGGTATTGATTTTTCGTATCTATTACTATAAAAAGAAATAGCTTTCTCAATGTACACTATTTTGGAATCGGCTATATATTCCTGCAAACCCAATGAATGTAAAATGCTTGAAGTCATTCTACTCAAAAACGTGTTGCCTTGGTAAGCCAACACGGGTAAGTTACCGCTCAAAGCTGCCCAAGCCGTAAGTCCTGCTCCGTAGTTAAAAGTATCTAAAAACAAATCGGCCAATTCGCAACGAACTATATGCTCATCGAAAGGTATGGATGCTGCAAAAACAAGCCTATAAGTACCAATTTCATGTTTTCGCAGTTCATTAATCAGGTTATATTCTGCTTCCTTGCTATCGTTGTTGAATACCCAAAACACACTATTGGGGCATTGTTTAAGTATAGTCATACAGGCTTCAAACCAATCTGGACTCATCTTTTGGGTGCTATTGAAACAGGCAAATACAAATGCATTTTCGGGTAAACCAAAATCAGATCTTGTAAATTTTTTCGTAGATTTTTCTAATGGAGATAAAAAAGCAAAATGGTCTAAGTAGATTATTTGTTCTGAAAAACCACTTTGCATTTCTTCACTTATCGCTATTTTATCTGCAATGGTGTATGGCAAAAAGGAAGCTCCCATGGTGTCCAAATATCCCATATAATGTACTTGCTTTTTTACTGGTTGCAGTGCAAAAATACCTGGTTTGGAAAATGTGGTATTCCCTGCCAAATCAATCAATACCTCTATCTCATCGTTGTATATTTCTTTGGCTGCTTCCAATTCGCTATAGCCAGTAAAGTCTTTAAATACGGTGGCTGTAGCTTTGAAATGGGCATAATGCTGATCGTTTGCATTGGTGAGTGCATACGCATAAATGTCGATATCTAATTCGCCAAAATACAAAAACAAATCCTTTAGAATAATACCTACCGCATGTTCTCTAAAATCTGGAGACACAAATCCTATTCTCCTTCTGGTATGATTATGATTTTTAGGATTTGCCGTTTTATAGTCGTCAAACTGTATTTTAAATTTCTTTACATTTTTTTCCAAATTAGCCGCATTTTTTTTGGCAAGTGCCAAGTGTAGAGCTTGTTCTATTGGAAAATAATTGAGCGTAAGCGTTTGTAAATCAAATTGTTGGGTATCGTTTGCAGTAAATTCAATAATTCTTCTTTTTATTTCTTCAACCGTTTCTTCATATCGTTCCCAATTGCATATTTTTTGATCAAATAGTGCCTTATGAAAAAACAATACATGGTTGATTTCGGCACAAAATGTATAGCTTTTTTGATAGTGAATATTGGCTTTGCTATAGTTTTTTAGCACTTCATTTACCTGCGCTACATTGAAATGATATTCGCCATTGTTAGGTTCTATCTCAATCGTTTTTTCAAATAGTTTTCTTGCCAAATCTATCTCTCCAGCATGTTGGTGCAAGCCAGCAAGCGTATTGTAAGCCTTTACAAAATCGGGCTTTAGTTGGATTATTTTTTTGTAAATCGTCTTGGCTTCTGCTTTAAAACCGTCTGCAAACTTCATATTGGCATATAAAAACAAGGCTTCTACATTGCTAGGTTCAATGTTTATTGCTTTTTCTAAATGGTTTTTAGCACCTACAAAATCATCTTTTTCTACTAAAATTTGAGCATAGCTTACCAAAGCTTGTACATAATTCGGATTGATTTCTAATGCCTTAAAAACATATTTTTCTGTTAATTCCTTGTCATTTAATAGTAAATAAATATTACCCAAATTATAATTAACTTCAGCAATCAAAGGATTGATTTTGAGGGCTTTGATTAATAGCTCTTTTGATTCTTCATATTTTTTGAAATGCTGAAGGGTATTTGCTAAATTATTGAGTGTAGAATACTCATTGGGATCTATCGCTAAGGCTTTTCTAAAATAAGCTTCTGCAATAGCAAATTCATTTTTCTGTTTATGATATCTTCCTAATTGAAATAAAGCTCTTTCATGTTTAGAATCAACGTCAACACATTTTCTAAAATGAAGCTGCGCATTGTCCCACTGATTGGCTTTAATGTACAAAAGCCCATTCAGATACAATAAAGGTGCATGATTGGGGTAATAATGCAAACCTTGGGCAACCCCATCGAAACTTTCTTTGAAATTATTCGCATTAAACGTAAGTTGGGCAAGGGCATACAATCCTTCCAAATGGCTAGGATTGTTTTGCAGCCCTTGCTTGAGCAATGCTTCCGCTTTCGCAAATTCTTTGCGATGATAAGCTGCAATAGCTTCTTCAAACCAATGTTCAATAGCCATAAATCCTATACAATATTTGGCATTTGATCTGGCGCTTTATCACTAGGCGCTGCCCAATAGGTAGCATTGGGAGTTACTATGGCTCTTCGAAAATCTTCTTTGCTGGTATTCAATAGGCCAGGACGTCTAAAACCTGGAATTACCTGCACATCGTATATTTCTTCTACCGAATTTTCATATTTTATTTGAGCTACTTTGGTCATGGTAGGCATGTGTACCGCCACTATGCCTGAGAAAGTTGATTTTTTAGAGATTGGCAAATCTTTGAACGATGAGCTGTTTTGGCGAATTTTTGACATGCCAATAAATAGGAAATCGCCATATTTCACAAATCCCCTACAAAACCCATCGAAATCGCAAACCACTTCATGCTTTTGGGTAGCCAAATCTATTTTTAGAAGCTCGCCACTTGCAGATTGCAATATATATAATTGGTTGTCGTACACCCTAGGCGAATGTGGCATTGCCAATCCTCCCAACATAATTTCATTTGTTTCTACATCTATCAAAATTCCCCCATTTGCTTTGGTTGGTCTCCAGCCTTCATGCGTATCTGATTGTCCAAGCGCAGTCACGTATTTAGGTTTATTGTCTACCAAAGCCAATCCATTCAGATGGCATCTGTCTTCTGGAGCCAGTTCTGAGATAAAATTGGGCTTCCAAATAGGCGTGAAACTCATATTAAAATCAATGGTACAAAGGCAGGAGAATCGGGTGTTTACGCCTACTATATTGTTGCCTATAAAGTGCATGTCGTGCATATCCACATTGCCTGTATAATAACTAGCTCGGGGCACATACAAAGTATCATAAATATCGGGCTTGGCAGGGTACGTGGGTCCCAAATCGGGATGGTGTGCCAATACCAATACTTCGTCAGATGTAGCTATTGCCATTCTGTTACCATCTACAGCTATGCCCATAGCTTGTTTGAAATCGCGAGGCAATTGAATCAATTTCTCTTTGTCGGGAGCACTTAATATAATTACTTTCCCTGCTTGATAGGTGCTAATCACAAGGTTTATGCCCAGGTCATGCATTAACTCAGGCATGTTAGGCGAAAATGTACAAGAAAACGGAGGAAGAAGTTGGCTCATTAAGATAATTTATTTGCTTGAAGGTAATAAAAAGAAGTTTGCAAAGAATATGAATTTTATCGAATTTTCATATGCTGATTATAATGCTATTTGATACACTGATTTATAAAAATTGTTACTATTTGTAAAATAAGTAAATCTGTATTTTTATATTTAACATTAATATTTTCTACTTTTAGAAAAACCAAGAAAATGTGTAAAAAACTTTCTTACACGTATCAAAACTTAAAGCCTCTTAATAGGAATGCCTATTTCAAAAGGGCTAAATAGAGGGCTATTCGCAATATTTATATTGTACCTGAGGAAAATAGGTAAATTTAAAATACTAAATATCTTCATATCTAGTATAAGTTCCGCACCTAGTGTTTCTAGATAAGTAGTAGTATTATTTTGATACAGAGCATAATCTCGAATCGGATCAGCTCTAAAAATAGCTTGATATTGGTCTTGCTGCTGCACTCCAAAATCGTAAAAAATATTTCCCCTTATTCTCAAAAAGTAGAGCAATCCGGCAAATCCCCAATCGGGATAGGCAATTGGAAAATGGTAATTTATACCCACACGAGCCAAATTTCCGCCAAATATTTGCCTTGGCGAATGTCCTTTAGGATAATAAAAATTATTTAAGTAACGGTAAGCTGGATGGTAACTGTCGTGCTGCCAACCGCCTTCGAGTACGAAATTGTGATTTATAAAAAAACCAGGAAACGCTAGTTCATAAATTAAGCTCAACTGGCTGGCTTGAGGCAAATTTATACTTCTTTTATACTGTATGTCAATATAATGACCTAAATGAGGGTATATATTCTGGATAGCCTTTCTTCTTGCATTGCTAAAAATAATTTGCCCATCAAGTGATTGAAAATAAGTGTCACGCATGGGATCTACTATTCCATTGGCTTCTACCACAACTGAGGTATCTGATATTGAACCATTTTTTCTATCCGCTGCTTTGAGATTAATTTTCCTGTTATTTAAATAAGAGAAAGTGTAATTGGTGCTGAAAACTAATTCTCTCTGGAAAATTCCACTGGTTAAATTTAGAGGGATGCTTATTCCCCCTTTCAATCCCGTTTCTTCTACTTCGTATTTAAAGTCGAGTTCTCTAAAATTATTTTTAAAAATACTTGCATTGATAATGGGGAAATACCTGCCATAAGATGCACCAAAAAAATAGCGTTCTGATTTCTCATTGGCATTATAAGTGATGCCTGTAGTGAGTGAAAAATTATTGAGTATATTATTAGAGTAAAAAGTGATGCCGTAGTTTGGTTGTAGAAATTCAGGAATCCAGCTGTGATAGTTTATCAAATTTCTAAACTGCAAATATTTTTTTATCGGCAAAGAATCATTTGATACTTTTTTGAGTATACTCCCCCCTTCTGCTTTCATCGCCACTAAATCAAACTTAGTTTGTTGTGAAATATTTATTATGTTAAATAGGCTAAAGTCTACATTGTCCATATTTACAGTATATAATTTATTGCCCATTTTTGAAAACTGGCTGAAGATTAATTTTTCACCATCTGGGCTTAGAGCGGGCTGGTAATTTCCTATCGCCCTTGAAGTAATTTGATACGATTGTTGGTTATTAGGCTTTACAGCAAAAATATTGTCGATGCCAGAAAAAGATGCTTCGAAGTATATGGTGGAATCGGTCGGGAAATTAATTCCCATAATATTATTTGAAAACGGCACCAAAATTTGAATCTCACCTGAATTGATATTTTGACTTATAAGAGCCATTTCTCCCACTTTATTTCTAACAGAAGAAATAATTGAAATATTATCAGCACTGAATTTGGGATAGGTATAAAATAAATTATCTGGATTTGGAAGTATTGAAATTAGATTTCCATTGGCTGCATCAATTATATGAAGTGAATATTGCTGATTTGTGGTTTGCTCTACTGCCACTATTTGCGTAGCCTCTTGCGAAAGTGCAGGAGAAAAATATTTAGTTTTGGTGTTAAGTGTAGCCGTTTTTTCTGATTGCAAATCAAAGATTTTCAAAATAGAATAATTGAAATTTCCCCATCTGGCATCAAATCTGAGTTCACTCCATACAATTTTACCATTTTTATAGTCATAATAATTATCTGTAGAATAGCCTTGTGTTTTCAATTTGGTTTCGTTTCCTTCTTTATCAAACTTTGTAAAATAGGGAATTTGCTTGTAGCTAGATTTTAACACAATAATCTCTTCATTATTAATAAAATAAGGGTATTCGTAGTGGGTAACAGTATTGCGTTTAGGCAATGTTTTCACACTTTCAGCCTTTGTTTGCTTCAAAGTATCAAGTTCTTGTTTCCATTTTTGATGAAAAGAATTGATTGTATTTTTATAAAAACGAGCTGAATTATCTTGCTTACCAGTTCGGTTGTAAATGGCTCGTGAAAACGGATATACCACATATCTATAAGAAGTGGCATCGCCAAATACGCCTTTCCAAAATTCGTTTCCATACATTTCTCTGCCATATACACACATCAAATAGCCCAAATTGTAATGATTTGGCACATAATCTCTAAATGAACCGTTGCGAACTTTCATGTAGCTATATATGGTACCCGATAATCCTAGGCTTCTAAAAGGATTGAAAAAAGAAGGCAACCTGCCCCTGCCCTGTTCGGAGAGCGCTGTTTCGGTTACTACTGCATCGCCTTCCCAAAACCAATTGGGTACGGCCAAGCCATTGGCAAACGCCCAACCATTTTGCCCAAAAAATACATTGGCTACCAACGATGCCCCACGTCTGCCATTGGTAAACTGCAACACATGGCGATATTCATGTATTGCCAATAAATCAAGCCATGGAATAGAACCTAAGGTATTGCTTTCTTGCAATGGATTTGTGAAAAACTCTGATTTAAAAGGGGCTAGAGCCACATAGCCATTGGAAATCACAGTTTGGTTTTGCAATGTGATATTGATTTTGTGTTTCTTATTGCCAATAGAAACCCGATTATTAGCCTCCAAATATTTGACTGTATTTACCACACGTTGTGCTTGGCCTTCTAATCCTTTCGGGAAAATCACCCTAACTTCATCAGTATCAATCATTTGCCATTTGAAAGAGGGTGGAAAGCCACCAAATGTTTGAGAGAATATTTTCTCAGGCAATAAAACCCAAATTATAATAAGCAGTAATATTGGTTTGAAATAACAACGTAAGTACATAAAATGAGGTTTTTATGAGGCTAAAGAAATCAAAAAGCTATCATCAAAAAAAGCAGAATGGATACAACAATAAAAATGGTGTAGAGAATATAGGTTTGTATCTGTCCGTT
Source organism: uncultured Bifidobacteriaceae bacterium (assembly GCA_964565665.1). GTDB lineage: Bacteria > Bacteroidota > Bacteroidia > Cytophagales > UBA9547 > CAZMFZ01. The sequence goes on from CAZMFZ010000130.1 coordinate 6,797, forward strand.
TTGAGTTTTGGAAAATAATTTTCCAATAGTATTTGCCAAAAATCCGGTACCGTTTACAATGCCATCTATAAAAGTACGGTCAATCCAAGTTACAATATGGGCAAAAATAACCTGACTTGCACCCAATAAATTTACCGATTTATCTATAATAAAAGTATCGAAACTGGCAATTGTTGTCGAAAGAAAAATGGAAGGTTTTATAAATACCAAGTGGCTTAACTCATTCATATAGAGTTGGTTGAATGAATATTTTCTGAGCAATGAATTAGAATAATCTTTTTTATAATACCACTTTCTAACAATAAATGCAACCAACCCAATTATAATGGCATCAATTGAAATCACAGCAATTACGCCATGTTGCTGACTATAAATTTCATGGTTTTGAACTAGTTGTCGCATTAACCAAGCATTATCAAAATCGAATGGATGGGTTGAAAATACAAATCCAATGCAAAGAAAAGAAAGTATAATTAGTGGGATTGTGATTGCCAATTTACTCTCATGAATTCTGATGTTGTACGGTTGTAAAAGTGGCTCTATTCTTAATTTCGAACCAAAAACAGCAAATAATTGCTTGAATACGTAATAAGAAGTGAGAAATGAAGTAGCCACCAGTAAAGCAAAAACGATAAACCCAATTGGGTTTTCTGAATTAAAGGCATTGGAATATGCGGCTACTAATATGGCATCTTTAGATAAAAATCCACTAAAAAAAGGAACACCTGCCAATGCCAGCCCGCTCACTGTATAAGCTATAAACGTAATTGGCATTTGATTCCACAATCCGCCCATATTTCGCATATCTTGCGGATCTAAAAACTTGTTTTCTCCTTTTATCTTTAATTCACAAATGGCATGTTTCATGGCATGGATTACCGAACCAGCACACAAAAACAAGCAAGCCTTGAAAAAAGCATGGGTAATGAGATGAAAAAAAGCAGCTTCTGTGCCGCCTGACCCCAAACCTGCCATCATAAAACCCAATTGTGAAACCGTAGAAAACGCCAATACTCGCTTTAAATCAGTTTGAGAGATGGCAAAAAATGCACCTATCAATGCAGTGATTGAGCCAATAATAGCAATGGTTTGCAACACATCTGGTGTAAGCAAAAATGCCATTTTTACCATCAAATATACCCCAGCTGCCACCATTGTTGCGGCATGTATAAGTGCTGAAACCGGAGTTGGACCTTCCATGGCATCGGGAAGCCAAAGTTGAAATGGAAACTGAGCCGATTTGCCCATACAACCTAAAAACAAACCAAAGCCTGCCAAGTGCAAAAGCAAAAATGATTCGTGAAAATGGAAAACCACGTATTTTAATTGGTGGATATTAAGCGTATCGTATTCCGACCAGAATATAAGAATACCAGCCAAAAGTCCCAAATCAGCTATTCTATTTAAAATAAATGCTTTTTTATTTGCCTTAGCCGCACTTTCTTTATCAAACCAAAATCCGATTAATAGATAAGAGGCAAACCCCACTAATTCCCAAAAAATAAAAAGCAGCAATAGATTATCGGCAAGTACTAAGCCATTCATAGCAAAAATAAACAGACTTAAATAGGCAAAATAGCGATTGTAGTTTTTCTCGCCCTTCATGTAACCAAGAGAATAGATATTCACCAGCAAAGCCACCAGATTTACTACTACAAGCATCAATACTGTATGGCTATCTATCCAAATTCCTGTGAAAATGCTAATATTCTCTGCTAGTGCAAACCACTCATATTCAAGCATATAAGGCTCATTGCTCCATTGCAAAGAAAACATATATATAGATGAAGCCAAACCTAAGAATTGCATTGCTACCGAAACCCAAGCAAGATTTGGAGATTTGATTTCATTAAAAAAAATTAGCACTAAAAAGCTAAAAATGGGAGCTAAAAAAAGAATGGCGGTGAGTATTGCAATCGAAGTGCCTGCTATTTCCAAGGGTTAAAAAGGGAAAGTATTTTGAAGGGGTGAAAAACTAAAAGAGGTGAATAATGGATTTATTCTATATGCAATAAGTTCTTGATATACACAGACTTATATTCATCTTCCAAAATATCCATAAATACAATATCGAATTTGAGATTGCCAATTATTTTGGCTTCTCGTCTTCTCCCCAATATTTTAAAGCCGCTTTTTTCATATATGCGTTTGCTTTTTGTATTGAAATCGTAGAAACTAAGCCAAATATTATGAAGATTAAGCACATTAAAACCGAAATCTAGCAATAGCAACAGAGCCTCAGTGCCTATTCCCTTGCCCCAATAGTTTTTATCGCCTACAAAAATGCCTAATTCTGCATTTCTGTTGATGAAATCGGGGTTCATCAAAGCACAATTCCCTATCAATAAATCGGAATCTTTGGCAATAATGC
>CAZMFZ010000131.1:0-8946 GCA_964565665.1 uncultured Bifidobacteriaceae bacterium
TTTTCCACCAACATTCTAGAACACGATATCCACATCTTCAATGTCCCAATTGGCTCTGATGTCAAGGTAATTCTTGTACAAAACAACTCTTTCTGGTAGTGTTTTAGTTCTATAGTTTCCTGTATCCCATTTATTGTCATAATTGTTGTCGGCTAATATTCTGATTGAATATTTACCTGGTTTTAAGTTTTTGTAGGTTATTCTTTTTAGATTTTTGTGTGTTTCTTTAATCTCTTTTTTGTCGTTCAATAGCTGTATCACAAAGTTCTCTTCATCAGTTTTAACATTTAGAGTAGCATAGGTTGATTCTTCATCTGTTTTTTTTTCAGGCTTTTGTGATTTGTATTTTTGATTAAAAGCTGCGTTGGTATCGCCAATAGATGTATAGAAGCTATTTCCTTTTATATGCAATTGTATATATTCCTTGGGTTTTCTTTTAAATGTGTATGTGAATTCTGTGTTGGATGTATTGGATTTGAAATCTTTCATTAAACTCAAATATTTGTAACTAATGCTGTCGTTTGTCAGGATGATTGAAGAATCTCTAGCGCTCACAATGGGATATTCAAAGGTTAGTTTTAAAGGTAGGCTGTCGTAGACTTGATAATTGGCATCCGGCTCAGTTTTCAATAAGTTGTTTTTAAATGTTTTAAATTTCTTAGGTGCTGATCTTACAATTTTGGTAGTGAATGTAGTGTCGTTGTAGCTTGAGTCAATTACGTTTACTTTAATGTCTAGGCTATCTTCACAAAGGTATGTTTTGTATATGAGTATCTCCTTTTTATTCTCTGAGAGTCCATGATATAGTTTTTCCACTGACTCTATTTTGTATATATATATTCCCTTATTAAATATTAATTTAAATTCTGTATCATTTTTGCCATTAAGAAATTTTGGTTTAAGTACATCATTTCTTGTACTTTCTAATGTGAGAGAATCTGTGATGGATTCGGGATTGATAGTATCAATTTGATAAGCCACATATTCTGATTTTATCTCTAGAAGTTGATTTTTGTTTCCATCGTTAAAAGCATAGATTTCATATTTATCAGGTTTTATGTTAGACAAGGTATATACACCAAATTCATCTGTATAGGTTAAGTATTTAGGTTTTTTCTTTTCAGGATTTGCTGTATCTGATATTGGGTATAATCCTACCAGATAATTTTTCATTCTTGTTTTGCTAAAAGCATCTTCAACATTCCCAAATATTGAGATTGAGTCTATATGTTGTCCTGTTGAAAACATCAGTTTGTATTTTTTTATGTTTATTCCTTCATGAATATCTTTTAGGCCGTCTTGAAAATTGAAAGTGTAAGTTTCATTACTTTTTAAGGAGTCTTGTAGTTTGATAATCAGCTTTTTACTTGTTTTATCTAGCTCAAATTCACCATTGTAATAGGGCGTAATTATTATTTTGTCTTTTAGCTTTGTTATGTCTAATTCTTCATCCAAACTGAGTATTACTTTTTTACCTTGAAATTCTAAGGAGTGCTGTTTTGGAATGGTATATAATACTATTGGTGGTTTTGTATCTTTCTGACCTCCTTGTGGCATACTGATGCTTGCACATGCATTGATAAGTATCAGTATGGAGTAGGCGGAAAGAATGTTGGTTAGTGGGCTGGTTTTATTGTTTGCTTTGTACAAGTGAATTGAGGTTATTTATTTAGATATACCATCAAAATTGAAATATCTGAAGGATTTACGCCACTTATTCTAGAAGCTTGACCTAATGTTGAGGGCCTAAATTTGTGCAATTTTTCTCTTGCTTCGTTAGATATGGCATGGATTTTAGAATAGTCGAAATCAGTTTTTATTTTAATGCCATCTATTTTTTGGAGACTGTCGGCCATTTTGTGCTCCTTATCAATGTAGCTATCGTATTTGATGTTGATTTCTATTTGCTCTTTTACATCTTCCGGAATACTTTCTATATATGTTTTACAGGTTGCATTTATTTCTGAAAGCTGTATCAAATATATATCTGGTCTTTTCAAGAGGCTGTGAAGGGAGACTTTTTCTCTAACAGGCGCGGAATTGTGTTTTTTAAGCATTGGGTTCAATTGCTCAGGTTGAAACTTCATAGTTTTCATCTCATTTTCAATTCTATTAGATAACTTGATTTTGGTTTGAACTTTTTCTAACCGTTCCTCATTGGCTAATCCAGCCTTGTAAGACATATCAGTTAGTCGAATATCAGCATTATCCTGTCTCAATAGTATTCTATACTCAGCCCTTGATGTAAACATTCTATAGGGCTCTTCTGTGCCTTTATTTATCAAATCGTCTATTAGTACACCTATATAAGCATCAGAACGACTTAAAGTAAATGGTTCATTTTTAGTGGATGAGATATTGGCATTTATCCCTGCCATAATTCCTTGTGCTGCAGCTTCTTCATATCCGGTTGTGCCATTTATCTGCCCGGCAAAGAATAGATTTTTTACCAGTTTGGTCTCTAGAGTATTGGTTAGTTGTGTTGGTGGGAAAAAATCATATTCAATAGCATAGCCTGGTCTGAACATACGAGCGTTTTCAAACCCTACAATCTTATTTAGGGCTTTTTGTTGTACGTCCTCAGGAAGTGATGTTGAAAACCCATTTACATATATCTCAATTGTTTCCCATCCCTCTGGTTCTACAAATATTTGGTGTCTGTCCTTGTCTGCGAATCGGGTTACTTTATCTTCTACAGAAGGACAATATCTAGGCCCAATTCCCTTTATTCTGCCTGAATACATAGGTGATTTTTCAAACCCAGTTTTCAATATCTCGTGAACCTCCTTATTGGTGTAAGTAATATGACAACTTTTCTGAATTGTGGCTGCTTTTGTTTCATTGCTAAAAGAGAATTTTCCAGGATTAGAATCACCAAATTGCTCTTCCATTCTAGGATAGTTTAGGCTTCTGCCGTCTATTCTTGGTGGTGTTCCTGTTTTCATTCGGCCACTTTCAAAACCTATTGTCACTAATTGTTCGGTAATTCCTGTGGCTGCCCTTTCAGCTGTCCTGCCACCGGAAAACTGTTTTTCGCCTATGTGAATGATTCCGTTTAAGAATGTACCATTGGTAAGCACCACCGATTTGGCGTTTATTTCAATACCCATTCCAGTTCTAACTCCCGACACCATACCATCTTTTATGATTAGTCCCGACACCATTTCCTGCCACATATCTATATTGTGGTTTCGCTCAAGCGTTAGTCTCCATTCTTCAGCAAACTTCCACCTATCATTTTGTGTTCTAGGGCTCCACATGGCGGGCCCTTTAGAGCGATTAAGCATCCGAAACTGAATTGTTGTCTTGTCTGATACTATTCCTGACATGCCGCCCAGGGCATCTATCTCTCTTACAATTTGGCCTTTGGCTATTCCACCCATAGCAGGATTGCACGACATTTGACCAATAGCTCGCATGTCCATTGTAATCAACAATACGCTCGAACCCATTGTGGCAGCCGCATGTGCAGCCTCACAGCCCGCATGTCCGGCACCCACTACTATCACATCATATTCTTTAAACATCTTTTTTTGTTCTTTAGAATGTTCCACGTGGAACATTTTTGGTTGAGCTTCCAATTGCCAATGGTTATTGATGTTCCACGTGGAACATCAATAGAGTTGCTTTTGTCTGGAACTAGAATTGCAGGCTAATCGTTTAATTTATAGTAGGAAATGACTGCAAGCCCGAATTTAGAACCCTTTTCAAAATTATACAATTAAATACTTAGCAAGCCAATTGGTTGCTCAAATGAGGCTTAATAAGCCCAAATAAGCCCATATATAACAATATCAACCAGCATAAAATTATATAAGTTTAGAACTGTTTATCTTTGAGTATAAAAGATTCATCAAATGAGCGAACCCATAAAGCACGAGTGCGGCATTGCACTTATTAGACTTCGTAAGCCCTATCAATATTATATTAAGAAATATGGGACAGCATTCTATGGAATCAATAAGCTATATGTGTTGATGGAAAAACAACACAATAGAGGGCAGGATGGTGCTGGTGTGGCAGTAGTAAAGCAAGGGGTAAGGGCTGGCATACCATATATTCACAGGTCGAGGTCAGTGGAAGCACAACCCATTCCCGATATTTTTTCAAAGATTAATAAGAAGATAAAGAAGGCTCTCAAAGGCAACAAAGAGAAGGTTTTGAATGCTGAATGGATGAAAGAAAACGTGCCATTTACTGGAGAGGTGATGATGGGGCATTTGCGATACGGCACTTATTTGGGAAACGAGATAGACAATTGCCATCCATTTATCAGAGACAATAATTGGAAAAGTCGCACTTTGGTGATGGCAGGAAACTTTAATATGACCAATGTAGATATGCTTTTTGATAAATTGGTAGAGCTTGGGCAGCATCCGCGAGAACTCGCAGATACAGTAACGGTACTTGAGAAGATTGGTCATTTTTTGGATGAAGAAAACCAGTACATATTTGATCACAACAAAGACAGATACGATAATCGTCAAATGTCGGAGTTTATAGAAGACACACTCGATTTGGCAAAAGTGTTGAAACGCTCGTGTAAAGATTTTGATGGTGGCTATGCTATGGCTGGAATGACGGGATATGGAGGTGCTTTTGTAGCTAGAGACCCGAATGGTATTCGACCTGCCTACTATTATGCTGATGATGAAGTGGTGGTAGTGGCCTCTGAGAAGCCAGCGATAAAAATTGCGTTTGATGTAAAATACGATCAGATAAAAGAAATTAAACGAGGTCACGCGCTGGTAATTGATAAAGACGGTGAATACGGAGAATACCAGTTTTCTGAGCCATTAGAAAAGAAGTCGTGCTCGTTTGAGCGTATCTATTTCTCAAGGGGAACAGATCCAGACATTTATAGCGAACGCAAAATGCTTGGCAATTTGCTATGCAAACCCGTGTTAGAGGCCATAGACTATGATCTAGAAAACACCGTATTTTCTTATATACCTAACACAGCAGAAACAGCGTTTTTGGGTTTAATGCACTCAATGGATGATTATTTAGTAAAACACCGCATTGATTTTATTCAAAAAGGAAAATTTACAAAAGAGGCACTAGAAAAAACACTTTCATTCAGACCAAGAATAGAAAAACTAGTCATAAAAGATGCTAAACTGCGAACCTTCATTACCAACGATACCGATAGAGGAAACCTGATTTCACATGTGTATGATACTACTTATGAAGTAATTAATAAAGGGATAGATACTTTGGTGGTCATTGACGATTCGATTGTGCGGGGCAGCACATTGGAAAAAAGCATTTTAGCAATGCTCGAACGCCTAGAACCAAAACGTATTATCATCGTATCATCTGCACCGCAAATTCGCTATCCAGATTGTTATGGTATTGATATGTCAAAAGTGGGGGAGTTTGTGGCTTTCAGAGCTATGATGGAATTGTTGAAAGACCGTGATATGGAATATTTGTTAGATGAAGTATATGAAAAGTGCAAAGCTACATTGGATCTGGAACCACATGAGGTACGGAATTTTGTGAAGGATCTATATGAACCATTTACATATGAAGAAGTTTCGAACAAAATCGCTGAAATAGTAACTCCAAAAGGTATGAAGGCGGAAGTGAAGGTGGTGTACCAGACAGTGGAAGACTTGCATATTGCTTGCCCAAATCATTCGGGAGACTGGTATTTTACAGGAAATTATCCTACTCCTGGTGGCATGAAAGTGGTTAATAATGCGTTTGTGAATTTTATGGAAGGCAAATTGGTGAGGGCTTATTAGCTCCCAAATCCAGAAGGATAGTAATAACATCTATTCAAATGAGCTCCAGATTCGACTCATAAACTTCTACAACACAATTTTCTTTAAAGTTAATCGAAACCCTTTGGCCTTTTACGTATGGCTGAAGGGTTTTAGCTGTAATAGTCTTTTTGCTTTCTGTTTGAATATTTACCAACCAAAAATCACCATGGAAAAGGCTATCTTTCACGATTGAGGTACTAGCTTCATTATTATTAATCTCTATATTTTCTGGACGGATACAATAGCGGATTTTGGCCTTTTTTGTAAAAGAATGATTTTGTAAAATATGATGTAAAGTACTGTAATTCAGAATATTAGCTAAACCTGACAGCTGGGCTATATACACAGTGCTTGGTTTGAAATAGATGTTTTCAGGATTATCAGTTTGCACAAAACTTCCATTGTTCATCACCATTAGTTTGTCGGAAATTGAAAGTGCATCATGGGCATCATGGGTTACAAACACGATTCCAACTGTTGATTTTGTTGCTATTGTTTTAATATGTGATTTCAATTCAGATTTATTGAATACATCTAAATTGGCGAAGGGCTCATCAAAAAGTAATACTTCTGCATCGGCAGCCAATGCAGTTGCTATGGCAGTTCTTTGCTGCTCACCTCCAGAGGCATTTCTAGGCAATTTGTCTTTGATAGTTTCTAAATCACAGAGTTGCAACAAATCTGCTAAACGCTTTTCCTGAAAATCTTTGGTATGGAATCGGAGGCTGTATGCGATATTTTCAGAAAGAGAGATATTGGGAAACAAATTAAAATTCTGATGAATCAGTTTGATTTTATCATGTCCAGCAACTAATCTTTTTATTGAATTGTAAACAGGCACCTTTTTATAAAGTACCTCCCCGAAATCGGGCTCCATCAAACCTGCTAGTATTTTTAATAAGGTAGATTTCCCAGAGCCATTTGAGCCAAGTATCGAAATAATTTCTGATTTATCTACTGTTAAAGAGATATTTTTAACTGCGAAATCAAAGTTAAGTTTCTGGTTATCATTCATTTTTTCAATAATTGCAGTGCCACAACCACTGATTGAAAATTCGCCTTTTGGTTTATACGATTTATAAAGGTGGTTGGCTTGCAGCAACATAAATGGCAATTCAGAAAGTAATTATAGTATGTCAGCAAAATATTTTTGATATGTACTCAAATCTTTGTCACCACGGCCGGAAAGAGAAACAACTACCGTCTCTTGAGGACCCGCTCCCATATATTGCAATGCAGCCAAAGCATGTGAACTTTCAATGGCCGGAATAATGCCTTCGAGTCGGCTCAGTTCCAACCCAGCTTGCATAGCTTCATCATCAGTGATGGAGTAAAAAATGCCTCGACCAATATCGTACAAATGGGCATGGAGCGGGCCAATACCCGGATAATCTAGCCCTGCGGAAATTGAATGCGGCTCAACTATCTGACCATCAAAGGTTTGCATCAGGAGTGTTTTGCAAGCATGAATTACACCGATAGTTCCTAGTTTTAAGGTTGCTGCAGATTTACCAGAATTTACACCTTCCCCGGCAGCCTCTGCACCTATAATTTTTACAGAAGGGTCATCTAAAAAGTGGAAATATGTGCCGGCTGCATTGCTACCACCACCAATACATGCTACAATATAATCAGGTGTTTCTTTCCCAGTTTTTTCTAGTAATTGGCTTCGGATTTCTTGGCTAATTACCGATTGAAAACGAGCAACCATATCAGGATATGGATGCGGACCAATAGCAGAGCCAATGATATAATGGGTATCTACCGGATTATTTATCCAGTCACGAATGGCCTCGTTTGTGGCATCTTTCAATGTCTTGCTTCCTGATGATGCAGGCCTTACTCTCGCACCTAACATCTTCATTCTCTGTACGTTAGGGGCTTGACGTAAAATATCTACCTCACCCATATATACTACACATTCTATGCCCATTAAGGCACAAACTGTAGCGGTTGCTACACCATGTTGCCCTGCTCCAGTTTCAGCTATGATTCGAGTTTTACCCAGCCGTTTGGCTAGCAGTATCTGCCCAATGGTGTTGTTTACCTTATGTGCACCGGTATGGCACAAATCTTCCCTTTTTAGGTAGATATTTGTGTTGTATTTTTCAGAAAGTCGCTTTGCGAGATAGAGAGGAGTAGGTCTTCCTACATAATCAGTCAATAAAGTTTCAAATTCGGCTTTAAAGCTTTTTTCATTAATGATTGATAAATAAGTAGTACGCAATTCCTCTACATTAGGATAAAGCATTTCAGGAATATATGCTCCGCCAAATTTGCCATAATAGCCCTTAGCAGAAACAGTAAATTCGGATGTGTAATCGAGTTGTAATGTCATTTTACCTTTTTCCTAGTTAAATAATTTCCTTAATTCCAAAGAACATTCCTCCAAACATAATCAGCATAAACCCTCCAACAATAGTTAATAAAATTAAATCCCAGCCCGTCATTTTAGTTTATTTATATTAGCCTTAGTTAAAATTATCAATATACCTGCAATTATCAAACAAAACAGATTGAATGAGACCTATATGATTATGTATTACTGTTTTACAAAATCTATAGTTAGAAAATTTGATTTGAATAAATAGCTTAATGCAGTGTTTACTACCAAATTTATAGCCAAAAGAATTTTCAGTGCTTCAACATAAAATGAGAATTCTTTCTGTAAAAATCTTTGTCAATTTACTTCTTCGGCATAAAGCAGCTTTACTAGCGTTTCAATTTTAGAAATATCCTTTAAACCGGCATTAATTTCGAATTTACTATTTATATCTAAGGCATGAAGGTTGGGCATTTTTGCTTTAAGATTTTGAATTTCTTCTATATCACTTATATCTAAACCCCCACTCAGAAAGAAAGGTTTGTTAATGTTGGCATTTTCCAATATTTTCCAATTGAATTTTTCCCCATTTCCTCCATGATTTTTCCCCTTGGTGTCGAAAAGAAAATAGTCTACTAAGTTTTCAAAAGGTATTAATTGACTGAATTCAAAGTTTTCGTGAACCGAAAATGCTTTAATGATTTGAAATTTATGTTTTGAGTTCTCTAAAAATAATTTTTCAATAAATTCAACAGACTCATTTCCATGCAGTTGAATAGCATCTAGCCTGTATTTATCTATTTTATCATTTATATATTCGATTTCTGTATTTACAAACACGCCAGTTTTGAG
>CAZMFZ010000132.1:0-2229 GCA_964565665.1 uncultured Bifidobacteriaceae bacterium
GGGTATTTAACCAAAACCAGCAGCCCATTGCAACTAATTACAGCAATAAATGAAGTTTTAGAAGGCGGTGCACCCATGAGTGCAAAAATAGCCAGAATGGTGATTGGCTCGTTCAAAATCGTAGCCAATGAGCTGCTTACCGATCGAGAATTTGAAGTTTTAAAACTTTTAGTAGATGGCAAAAGCTACAAAACCATTGCAGATATCCTTTCTATTAGCCTTGCTACTGTGAAATTTCACATCAAAAATATCTACCTAAAGTTACAAGTTGATAATAAGGAAGACGCCATTGCCATGGCCAAAAACAAAAGGTTAGTCTAAATGACAAGTTATTTCTTTATTTTTTTATCCCCAAAACTATATTTTGGAGTTCGGAGAAAGCTAAATGCCAACATTTAGTAAAATAGCCCCTACCCATTTCGGGTAGTTTAGGATAGAAAAAAGTGTATCATTTTTGTACTTAAACTTAAATGATTAACAAATGAAAAAAAATTATCTAATTCTTTGTTTTGCTCTGAGCTTTTTTGCCAAAGCCCAAACCTCCATTCTGCCTACGGATGGTTTGATTGTTCACTTTCCATTTACCAACTTGAACAATCTTAGCGGTGGGTACAATGGTATTAATGTATCAAATTTAAATTTGTCGATACTGCCAACCATTGCAGGTAGCTATTTTGCTAATGGTAGCGTGCCTTCTAATGCTGCGTATGCTAGCAATACTTTTGCATTTTCTCCTTCCAATTCCAATGGCTTGAGCTTAACAGGTGCCAATGCTATCACAGCTTCAAATTTTACCATTCCTGGAAGTGCATTTACCATTAGCTTTTGGATCAATACCGATAGCGAGACTGATGGAATAAGCAGGGTAATTACAGGAAAAAATGTATCTGTTATCCCGTTCTTTATCAACACAAACAGAATAAATAATAATGGAGGTGCAGGCAAAATTACCTTTATTGGTATGCAACTGAACAACACTGGAACAGGCATATCAGAACTTAACTATGAGCTTAGCGTTGGACCTCTTCCAGGCTGGAAATATGTTACGTACACATGGTCAGATGCAAATGACCAAGCAAAACTATTTGTAAATGGCACTTTGGTGAGTTCTGTAACTTCCACAGTTACTATTGGCACATCTAATAGTTTAGAAATGAGTTCTTCGGCTCCTTCTCGTGGTTTTAAGGGAATGTTAGATGAAATATCCATTTACAGCAAAGCATTATCAGATGCAGAAGTGAAAACATTGTACAACCGTTGTGCCCCAATTACCGAAATAGCTCGTACTGTCATTTCCAGTAGTTGTGCCTCTATTCCAGCACAATATGCCATTACGTTATCAGGAAGTGCATTAAACAAATATTGGGCAGAAGTTGTCATTGGACAGGGAGGCGATTTTCCGTCTTCGTTACCTGGCGCTAATACCAATGCCATTTCTGTGCCTATGCCTACTACCACCACGGTTCTTGGAAGATTAATGAGATATATAGCCTCTAATGAATGCGTAACCAGACAAGCATTCGATTTCAATATACTACAAACGGCCGCTCTTACACCGCCTGCCAATGTAGTTTTAGCAACTGTAGGATTAGTTTGTACACAAAACCATTTCATACTACGGGTAAATGGAGATAATATGGTAAACGCAACTTATAATTTCTACAAAGCAGTGGGCGAAAATATATATATACTTTCTAACACACCAGCATTCAGTAATCAATTTACAATATTACTTAATTCTGGTATTACCTCTCCTACAAATCCACGCACCGACAATTGGGGTACGTATATAGGTGTGGCTATGAATGCTTGCGGTTCTGTCACTACCGCTGGACTAAATGTATTTGATAAGGAATTGGAATTTACAGGAGTGTTTCAACCTTATTCGCCCGTTATAGGTATTTTTGGCAATTATAAATTCTATTCTAAAACCATTTCTGGTGTTTCCATAGGCAATACAGTGGTTTTAGATGCTGGTATAGCTGCCAATTTCGATGGGCTTGGCACTTGGAAAAAAGATGGAGTAGTTATTTATAACCCTAATCAAATCATAATTCCAGGCCCAAGACCAGACCCAGACATAGTGAGGCTTGAAAGTACGGAAAGCACTATTACAGGTTTTGGCACTTATGTAATTACCATTACAAACTTTGCAAACAGCAACTATGGAACTTACACATTAGAAACGGCTAACACTTGCAAAAATGCAGGCTATGTGTTTGATTTTGC
>CAZMFZ010000132.1:2329-8773 GCA_964565665.1 uncultured Bifidobacteriaceae bacterium
ACACATTAGAAACGGCTAACACTTGCAAAAATGCAGGCTATGTGTTTGATTTTGCGTTGAAAGGAAGCGGAGGTGTAAACACGACTACAGGTACAAATTCGAGCTTGGCTGACACGCAAAAAATTGAAATATATCCGAATCCAAGCCAAGGTATTTTTACTTTAGTGAATAATGATGTTAATACAGAATATGCGTTATTTGATTCAAAGGGAAATACGGTTAATGTCGGAAAAATTAGCATCGGAGCAAATAAACTTGATTTTACAGTTTTGCCTAAGGGATTTTATCTATTGTCACTTTCGGATATTAAGCATAAATTAGTGATAGAGTAGCAATTTTTTCAAACAAGTTGTGCATTAAAACAAAGGCCTTTCCATACCGAAGGCCTTTGTTATTTATATGCAATAAGAAAATACGAAATATCCCCCAGGGTTTATCCATGACCATAGAGCCTTTTTTATCTCATCCGCAGTTGCTGTTTTAGCTAGGCCTAATATTTTATAATAGTCTTTATATTCCATGGAACACCAGTTAACAAATTATACCAGCTCTCCTTTCACCTAATCAGGTTATATGCACGTAAAAACCATGCCATCTTATTAGCTCAAACTTAGTTTCAAAAAACATATACTTATGCTAAAAATCAGCACATTCTACGTTCCAGTGTGCATTTCTTGTTTTAGTGTAAAGAATATATTTTGATAATTCAATAGCAATAGCTTTTTTATGCTCTTCTGTAATTCCTATGTTCGTTTTCCAGTCTTTATTGTTTTAATAATTTTAAATGGTTTAATTTAGAAGGTTACATTGCCACACAGAGCGGAATAGATTATAAGAAACAAGGGACGGTATCAAAACACCAATTGTTACACATCTTTAGAGGATTGTTACATATATCACAGGTTTATGTGATATATGTAACAGTCAAAGTTGGTATGATTGAATCAGATAATCTTTAAGGGTTGGATACTAGTTTATGTTTTAACAAAATGCTGAAAGCACTTGAAAATAGAACTCCTCACCCCCAAAAAGGCTACTCCATCAGTTTTACCTCAGTCTCACTTTCCGATTTCCTTTCGAATCTGAAATACTCTACTTTGTTGCCAAACCTTCTGAATACTTCTCTCGATCTTTCGGGGCGGGCATCTGTCACAAATATTTGCCCGAAAGCATCTGAAGCTACCAATTCAATTAGTTTTTTTATACGAATATCATCGAGTTTATCAAAAACATCATCTAATAACAGTATAGGGGTTGTTTCTGTCGATTCTTTCAACATATCAAATTGTGCGAGCTTTAAAGCAATGGCAAACGATTTTTTTTGCCCTTGTGAAGCCGATTTTTTTACACTTTGCTTACTTACTGTAAACTCATATTCATCAGTATGCACACCCATAGTGGTGCGTTGATAAGCCCTATCTTTTTCATATTGCTGCTTAAATTTTACTTTAAAATTCTCGTCTAAAGCTCCTGATATATAGCTTACCAAGGGTACCTCTTTCTCAGAAGCTATATAATTATATTTCACTTTAAAACAGGGCATAAATTCTTCAATGAATTTACTTCTGGTATTTGCCAGTTGGATTGCAAGTGGAATCAACTTGTCGTCATATAAATGTATCAAATCAACAGCAGGTTTATCTTGCTTCAATACTGCATTGCGTTGCTTGAGCAAATGATTGTAAACCATCAGATTTTGAAGGTATTCAGCATTCATTTGGCATAAAATGCCATCAAAAAATTTCCTCCTAATTTCGTTTCCTTCTCTTATCAAATCTGTATCATCTGGGGCTACCATCACCAATGGCAGCCTGCCAATATGTTCACTAATGCGGTCGTATTCAATAGAATTATACCTAAATATCCGTTTTGTTTCACTACTATAAGCACAATCTACTACCACACTTTTCGCATTTTCTCCGTGAGGTTTGAATATTCCTTCTACCCTGAAATAGCTACTGTTGAAATTTATACATTGGCTATCGCTAGCTCCAAATGCGCTTTTTGTAAGGCAAAGTATAAAAATAGCATCCATCAGATTTGTTTTTCCACTTCCGTTTTCACCCACAAAGCAGTTGATGGCAGGGTTGAGATTTACAATCGCTTTGCTTATATTTTTAAAATTTTCTATCCTGATGGTAGATAAATACATCGTGTGCTGTTTTGGAATTCAATGGCCAAAATTCAAAAAAAATAACGGTCAGTTTTACAGATGGTTTATTTTTACTTAATATTGCACTTCTAAAATCTGATTAACCTTCTTGATGGCAACGCTAGAGAAAGAAACTGCAAAAGCAAATAGCAACGGAAAAGCAACAAAAAGCAGCGATGAGCTTTTTGGGAAAGATACCTATATGTGGTGGTATGAGAATATGCAGTACATGAGGAAGTTTGAGGAGAAGGCAGGTCAGTTGTATGGACAACAAAAAATCAAAGGTTTTTGCCACTTATATATTGGCCAGGAGGCTTGTGCAGCTGGAGCTATTTCAGCTTTGAAAAAAGGCGATAAATACATTACCTCATATCGCGATCACGTCATTCCGTTGGCATTAGGCACAGATGGGAAAAAAATAATGGCAGAGCTTTTTGCCAAGCAAACAGGCGTATCTAAGGGTAAAGGTGGTTCAATGCACATTTTTGATAAAGAAGTGGGTTTCATGGGCGGTCACGGCATTGTGGGCGGTCAAATTCCTCTAGGTGCAGGTATAGCATTTGCAGAGCAATATAACAATACTGGCAGCGTTTGCCTTACTTATATGGGCGATGGAGCCGTTCGCCAAGGTTCATTTCATGAAACGCTAAATATGGCTATGTTGTGGAAGCTTCCAGTTATATTTATTATTGAAAATAATGGCTATGCAATGGGTACTTCAGTTGCTCGCACATCAAATGTACATGAGCTTTATACGCTAGGTGAATCTTATGACATGCCTGCTGAACCTGTAGATGGCATGAAATGTGAAGATGTTCATATTGCCATAGCAAAAGCGGCAGAAAGGGCAAGAAATGGCGAAGGGCCAACTTTACTAGAGTTCAGAACTTACAGATATAAAGGACACTCAATGTCTGATCCTGCTAAATATCGTACCAAAGAAGAATTAGAAAAATATAAGTTGCAAGATCCGATTGAAGGCGTAAGGAGTGTAATTTTAAAGAAAAAATACGCCTCTGAAGCAGAACTTGAAGCAATAGATGAAAAACTAAAATTAAAAGTAGATGAATGTGTAGAATTTGCTGAAAATTCTAAATATCCTGAACCAAGTGAAGCATATAAAGATGTATATGTGCAATCCGATTATCCATATATAACAGAGTAGAAATTAATACACCCCAATAAAAATTACATTTAATAAAATAATATTTACAGTGGCTAAAAAGGAGAGTAGTAAAATAGAAGAACTTTTAGAAAGACCTGAAAACCTAATTGAAGACATACAAAGTGGTAAATGGGAAATATGGTACAATCAATATAAGAATATAATTACTTATGTTGGAGGAGGAATTTTGGCAGTTGTGTTCTTAATCGTAGGCTGGAAATATTATACTACATCACAAAATGAAGAAGGACAAGCGGCAATGTTTCAAGCCGTTTACTATTTTGAATCCGATTCTCTAAACAAAGCTTTAGAAGGTGATGGCAATAATCTTGGTTTTGTAGATATAGCATCAGATTACAATTTTACAAAAGCTGGAAATTTAGCAAACTATTATGCAGGAGTTTCTTATTTGAAACTTGGCAAATATGAAGAAGCCATTGATTATTTGAAAAGCTTTGGCTCGAGCGATATATTGGTGCAGGCCAGAGCTTATTCATTAATTGGCGATGCTTTCATGGAGCAAGATGATTATGAAAGTGCAGCCTCGTATTACAAAAAAGCAGCTGATTGGAAACCTACAAAAGAGTTTTCACCTGAGTACTTAATGAAATTGGGTTTAGCCAACGAACTAAACAAAGACTTTGATGCAGCCGTAAAAGCCTACCAAAGGATAATTGACGAATATCCTAATAGCCAAAAGCTAAACGAAGCCAAGAAATACAAAGGATTGAATGAGGCTTTGGCGGCATCAAATTGAATCTAAATACGCTGTTTTGAAACTTAAAAACATTGCACTTCTATTTTTATTAGGTTTATTTATCATCGGTTTTTCTTGTACGAGTTCTGCTCCTTACAAACAAAGACCTTTAGGCATTCCTTACAAAAAATACAAAGCGATCCAAGCTAGAAAGTATAAAAAGAGAGAGGTTGCTATTGTGCCACGCCAATTCAGAGATCAATCTACCATGTCTTCGTTATTTACAGGATCAGTTAAAGTTTACTATGTAAATAATAACAAGATAAATAGGAATATCAACAAGAAATTGGTGACACAAAGGCGTAAATACCAGAATAATTACAGAGATTATCGTGAATCAGCCGATATGGCGAGAGGTGGGGCAGATAGAAGCAATTTTTCAATTTACGATAAATAATAATTTGGTATTAGTGCAACACATTTTGAAAGCTATTTTAAATTCATTTATTAGGGCATCTCGAAAAACTCCAATTCTGCTATTTCCCACACCCTTATATTCTACGGAATCGAAGCAAAAATTGAACAGGGTAGGGCTTTTAAATTTTTCTTACACGTTTTTTGAGATAACAATTATAGTAGCAGGCTGTTTTTTATGTTTGCCATCATGTCAAAGTACTGAGCCAAGAACATTTGGTTATACCTATTTCAACACCACCAGTAATTACTCCTTGTGTGAAACGTATTCCAAATCAGACACGGCATATTCTGATACAAGCATTACCAAAAATACAAATACTAAAATAGTAAACTCAATTGCTGGAATTAATACAGCAACAATTTCGGGGTCGCAATTATTGTCGAGCATAGGCACTTTGTCTATTACGGGTTCTATATCTACCGTTACTGGTTTCACCCAAGAATTTACAATCACAGGAACTACACTTACAGGCTGTAAAACCATCATTAATATTGTTGAATTGGAAAAGAATTTGCCAAATCCGATGCCAAGGCCTGTTTTTGAAGATTTTGCTCCTGATTCATCTAAGTCAGCATTAAGTGTAATGGTTAGAAATGGAACTCAAAATACAGTGCAGCTTACCTCGCTTGCAGGAAGTTTGATGGGCGATGTGCCACCAGATTTGCTTAGATTATTTACATTAGGCAATAAAGAATTGCAATCTACTCTACCTACAGATTCAATAAATGGTTGGCTTGTGTATCAAATTACAGCATTAGATGCAAATACGGGCAATATTGATGACATTACAGATGCCGTAACGCTCGGTATTCAAAAAGCTGCATCTGGAGTATTTACTTATTTCCCAGATGGCTACTATACCTTTGTTAGCAATGTAGATTCTAGTTTTAATCAATACGGCTGGTTTCAGATTTCAATGTCGGGCAATACTCCACTGGCAGTTATTTATTATCCAAGGTATTCAGGGCAATATTTCACAGAAGCTTCCCAATTTCCTGGACAAGAGCAATTAAATTTGCAAGCATTTGGCTACGGAGTTTGGGGTATTGGAAATTTCGCCTATTTCCCGCTCATAAGGCTCGCCAGATCTCGTCAAGCTATTTTAAGAGCTATTCCAGTGAAATATAAAGATTAGCTTATTATTTCTTTTTTATTTATAATACTAATTTTTCTGTAACCTCTACTCACTAAATACACGCCTCCAATTGTGAAAATGATAGCTATTATGGTTTTCAATGTTACTTTTTCATTCAATACGATTACACCCAATATCACAGCCACAATTGTATTTACATAAGCATACATAGAAAATAAAGTAGTTTCTAGCTTCGAAACAGCATATATAAATGAGCCATAGCCTATCAGCGAACCGAATACAACTAGATAAGCCAATGAAAATATGGTTTCGGTTTTGAAATTTACCTCACTAAAATTTGTAGTGAAAACGGCAATTGACATAATGCCAAAACCAATAAAAAGCATTTGCAGACCTGATGAAAATAGCGAATTGGTTTTGATTATCGTACTTTTCATATATATGCTTCCAAATGCCCATGAAATGCAAGAGACAAACATCATTATCATCCCGCTCAAATATTCAGGGTTAATTAAATCTGATAAACTGTCGTAGAATATAAATAGCATTCCCAATCCACCAATTGCCAGACCTAAATAGGCTAACCAAGTGAGTGGCTCTTGTTTGCCTCTTATAAAATTGATAATAAGTATATAAAAGGGCAAAAATGTGGCGATTAGAGCTGCAACTCCGCTTGAAAGATGCACCTCAGCCAATGTCATTAGCATATTGGCACCCAGTATAAAAAAGCTACCTCCAATCAATATTTTTTTTAATTCTGGCCATGCAGGAATTTTCTCTCCTTTAATTAGCATAAAATATCCACACATAAGTAATCCTGCTATTAACTGCCTGATACCTACAAACAATACAGGTG
>CAZMFZ010000133.1:0-8679 GCA_964565665.1 uncultured Bifidobacteriaceae bacterium
AAGCTTTGTGCTTCGTATCAAGTTTTGTGGTGGCAGACAGTTTAGTGCTTCGAATTCTGCATTTCGCCAACTGCCAAACCGTTAACTGCAATACTCCCCGAATTGAAATAGATTAGAGATTTATAACTTTAACTTATTGATTGGACTAACCTCCGTAGAACACTAACTGACTCTCGTACCATACAATACTAAGGACTTTGAAAGAATAGGAGGAATCAAAATGGAGAATTGGTTTATCAGAAAAAAGCTTTATTCATAATATTGCCCTAAATTCAATCTATAATTAACTTTGCTAATCAACAATACTTTTTATTTATGAAAAAAATCATTTTATCATTACTTATGATTGTGTGCTCTGCACATATTTTTGCCCAAGCCGATATTACTTTCGAAAAATCAGAATACGATTTTGGTACGTATGAAGAAAAAGACGATACGCTTTGGTTTTCCTTCAAATACAAAAATACTGGTAGCGAGCCATTGGTAATTTCAGATATAAAAACCGCTTGTGAATGCACGCTTGCCGACTGGGTGAAAAAACCTGTCATGCCTGGGCAAACTGGCATAGTGAAAGCAGGCTACAAATACAAAGGCAAAGTGGGTACATTCAACAAATCGCTCACTATTACCGCTAACACCTTGCCTGCGGTGTCGCATCTCACCATTAAAGGCGTAATTTTGGACAAAAAACCCAAATAGTTTGAAAGATTATTCTTCAATTTTTACAGTTTTGTATGAAGACAACCATTTATTTGTGGTAAATAAAGCCGCAGGAATATTGGTACAAAGCGATACTACAGGCGATAAATGCCTAGTCGATTTCGCAAAAGACTATCTGAAAGAGAAATACCAAAAGGAGGGAAATGTGTTTTGTGGTGTAGTTCACAGGCTCGATAGGCCAGTAAGCGGCTTAGTGATTTTAGCCAAAACTTCTAAAGCTTTAGAACGAATGAATGAGCTTTTTAGGGAAAATACCATTCACAAAACCTATTTGGCTTTAGTGTTGCAAAAGCCTAAAAATGAACAAGATACACTCATTAATTGGTTAAAAAAAGACACTAAAAAGCACTTTTCTATAGCCTATAATCAAGAGGTGAAAGACAGCCACCGGGCAGAATTGAGCTTTCAGGTATTGAAAGTGTTTGAAAATGAAACACTATTGGAAGTAAAACCCGTTACTGGTCGATTTCATCAAATCAGGTCGCAACTTTCAAAAATCGGCAGTAAAATTAAGGGCGATTTAAAATATGGTGCTGCATTGCCCAATCCTGATGCGAGCATTTGCCTTCATGCCCGAAAAATAGAATTTATTCACCCTATCAAAAATGAACCTTTGGTGATAGAAGCTCCGCTTCCCAAAAAGGAATTTTGGAAAAATGGATTGGAATTCAATAGATTCTACATTATTAAAGATTAAAAAACTTGATAAACGTGTGTTTTTCTTATTATTAGTAATGAATATTTACTTCTAATAATACAACTTCTCAATTCGCATTGATTACTTTTGCGGCTATTAAAAATCAAACAAACACAATGGCAGGAAATATAACCTTTAGCATGATTAAGCCCGATGCAGTTACTGACAACCATTCAGGAGCGATTTTAAAACTTATTGAAGAATCTGGCTTTAAAATTAAAGCTTTAAAAATGACAAAATTATCAACTAAACGTGCCGGTGAATTTTACGAAGTACACAAAGAAAGACCTTTTTATGGGGAACTGAAAGATGTAATGTCGGCTGGGCATATTATTGCATTTGTGCTGGAGAAGGAAAATGCGGTGGCTGATTTCAGAAAATTGATAGGAGCTACAAACCCTGCTAATGCCGATGCAGGCACAATTCGCAAGCTTTTTGCCCGCTCGTTAGAGTCCAATGCCATTCATGGTTCTGATTCTGATGAAAATGCTTTGATTGAAGCTTCTTTCTTTTTTGCAAAGACAGAAATATTCTAACCTCAATTTTAATAATAAAAAAGCCCTTGAATTTGTATTCAACGGCTTTTTTATTGTTCTTTTTTGAATTTTAGTGAACGTCTTGTCCTGTAATTTGAAATTCCAAATCATCGGCTATCTCGGCTACTTCTTTCAGCATGTCTTTTATTAAATCGGTTGTGGCTTCTTCTACAAACACTGAAGAAGCAATTTGAAGAAATCCTTCTTTGATGATTATTCTAGAAAAAGTAAACCCTGCGGCCTCAGTAAGATACTTTTGCATATCAATACTAGGCGTAAATTCACATACTTTAGAGTCAAATTCAAGAAAACTGTGTTTGCCCGTTTTTCTTGTCCAAGCCAATACACGCTGAAAACGGCCGTGTTTGGTAGGCATTATTACTATAGATTGATTGTCGGTGTATGGAATTACTTTACCGCCTATTTCATTGGCGTAATCTTCCAAAAGTTTGTCGAGATTTGTAATTTTAGACATTGATAGAGAAAATTTATGTTTGTATTAAATATTATTTTTCCTAAAATTCAAATTTAATCTTTTACGGATTGATAGCTATATATCTATCAAATTTATTTATTACTATTTGATTAATTGACCAATTGTAAATCCATCGGTTTATATTAAAGTGAATTAAAATGCAGCACTTTTGGGAGTTCTTGGGAATGGAATTACATCGCGGATGTTTGCCATACCTGTTATAAATAATATTAATCGTTCAAAACCTAAGCCAAAGCCCGAATGTGGTGCAGTGCCAAACTTGCGTGTTTCCAAATACCACCATAGTTCCTCTTCATTCATATCCATTTCCTTTATTCTAGCCAGCAGCTTTCCGTAGTTTTCTTCCCTTTGCGAACCGCCAATTATTTCTCCAATGCCGGGAAATAACACGTCCATAGCTCGCACTGTTTTGCCGTCATCATTTTGCTTCATGTAAAATGCCTTTATGTGTTTTGGATAATTGATGAGAATAACTGGTTTTTTAAAATGCTTTTCTACCAAATAACGCTCGTGTTCCGATTGCAAATCTGTACCCCAATCTACTTTATATTCGAATTTTTGCCCTGATTTTTGCAATATTTCTACACCTTCAGTATAATTAAGACGTACAAAATCGTTGTTTACCACAAACTTCAGCCTCTCAATCAATTCTTTGTCATAGAGTTGATTAAGGAATTCTAAATCGTCTTTGCAGTATTCCAATGCATAGCTTACTAAGTATTTGAGGAAATTTTCAGCTAGGTACATATCGTCTTCCAATTCGAAAAAAGCCATTTCGGGCTCTATCATCCAAAATTCGGCCAAGTGGCGAGAAGTATTTGAGTTTTCTGCTCGAAATGTGGGTCCAAAAGTATACACTTCTGAAAGAGCCATGGCAGCTAATTCGCCATTCAATTGCCCTGAAACAGTGAGATTGGTGGCTTTTCCAAAGAAATCTTGTTCGTAATCTATTGCTCCTTCGGCAGTTTTGGGCAGTTTGTGTAAATCAAGTGTAGTAACTTGAAACATTTCTCCCGCCCCTTCAGCATCTGCTCCAGTAATGATAGGCGTATGAATGTAGAAAAAACCTTTGTCATTAAAATATTTGTGAATGGCATAAGCCATGGCATGGCGAATTCGAAAAATAGCCCCAAAAGTATTGGTTCGTGGTCTTAAATGGGTAATTTCGCGTAGGAATTCTAGCGTGTGTCCTTTCTTTTGTAAAGGATAAGTATCTGGGTCGGCTGTACCATATACTTCAATGCTTTTGGCTTGTATCTCAACAGTTTGCCCTTTACCTTGTGATTGCACCAATATGCCAATAATTTTTACGCAAGCACCTGTATGCACTTCATTTAGAGCATCTTCCGCAAAGATTGGCAAGTCTACCACTGCCTGAATATTGTGAATGGTAGAGCCATCGTTTATAGCCACGAAAGCAACTACTTTGCTATCTCTTTTTGTGCGAACCCAACCTTTTACGCATACTTCTTTGCCGTATTCGGTCATACTTAATAATTCCTTTATTTTGGTGCGTTGCATATTTGTAATCAGATAATATTTTCTTCAAATTAAGGTGCAAAAAAACGATAATTAAAGCGGATAGCCAAAAGCTAAATTTCAATACTAAATATGGATGGATTAGCGTATTGAGTGAAATGAATATTTTTGGAGGATTCCCACTTTTATTATTTATTCAGCATTAAGAAAGTAGGTATCTAATAACTTTGCAATAGCCAAAATGAGAAGAATAGTTTTTTTATCGATTTTTTTAATAGGTTGTTTGTCACTTGCCTATTCACAGACACCTTCTAAGCCTACAGATCAATCTCTTTTAAACCAAGCCTATCAAAAATTTAAAATTGGAGATTTTTACGATGCTATTCCAGATTTTGAATCTTTGTTGAGAGAAAATCCTGAGGATGTAGACATACAGTTCAAATACAGTATTTGCTTGGTAGAGGCAGGTAAAAATCCACAAAGAGCCATTCCATATTTGAAAACATCCTATAAATCAGGAAATGTGCAAGCGGCTTTTTATTTAGCGAAAGTATATTATGGATATATGCAATTAGATAGTGCACACTTTTATCTCGTTTCATACCAAAAGTTAAAAACAGATAAAGATTTAAAAATTTTGGAGGCTGAGAAAATGATAAATCAACTTTTTGATGCTATGCTGCTGATGAACCAGCCTTCAGGAGTTGCGATTCAGAATATGGGAAAAAGTATAAATTCGATATATGCCGATTATTCTCCTATAATAAGTGCTGACAATTCTATATTGTATTTCACATCGAAGCGAGAAGATTCTAAAGGGGAAAAAAGGGACGACAACGGACAGTATTATGAGGATATCTATGCCTCAAGAATGGAGGATAGCGTATTTCTGCAAGCTGAGAATGTGGGTTCGCCATTGAATACCAAAGAACATGATGCCACTGTTGCCATTAGTGCCGATGGCAATACCATTATAATTTACCGAACAGATCCGTATTCTGGCAGTGGCGATTTATTTTTTTCTAGAAAGGACGGTTTTAGCTGGTCTAATCCTATCAAAATGGGCTTGAATATCAATTCGTTGTATCAGGAAACTTCAGCCTCGCTTAGTGCCGATGGCAATACTTTGTATTTTGCTAGCAATCGCCCAGGTGGCAATGGCGGCTTTGATATTTACAAAAGTACAAAAAGTAAAAACGGTGTGTGGGCAATTGCTGTAAACTTAGGTGGCAAAATCAATACCAAATACGATGAAGAAAGCCCTTGCATAGGGGCAGACGGCAAAATTCTCTATTTTAGTTCTAAAGGCCACGAACCCAATATGGGTGGGTTTGATGTATATAAATCTGAACTAGACAAATATGGAAAATGGCAAAATCCCGTCAATTTGGGCTTCCCCATCAATACTTTACATGATGATTTGTATTTTATAATTACTGCCAATGCAAAAATAGGATATATCAGTTCCAATCGGATAGATTCGGAAGGTGAGGTAGATATTTACCAATTTTATCTTAATGAAAAAGAGCCTGCCATCACCCTTTTTACAGGAGTAGTGAGAGATATAAACGGTAATATTCCCATAAAAGCTGATATAGAGCTGTGGGATAGGGATACTAACAAAACTATTTACAAAACATATTCAAATGCTTTAACTGGCACATTTTTAGTAGTAATACCCAATGAAAAGAATGTAAAACTGATATTTGAAAAGGGAAATACTATTTATACAGAGATAACTGATGCAAATGCAGATGGGAAGTTTAACGAAATATATAAAGTTATTGAGCTTGAAGAAAAATGATTTTTACGCATTTGCCAATACCCATTTTTTCAAGCATCTACTAATTTTCAGTTTGCTATATTTCACTTTCTTAGGCACGATAGAAGCGCAATATGCTATTAACAAAAACATTCAAGATGAGCAATTGATAGTTTCTACTATGAATTTGATTTATAATTTCGAATTTGATCATGCCCAAAAGTAGCTTGCAGAATTAAAGAAACGATTTCCCAACCACCCGATTTATCATTTCTTATCGGCCATGTATTGCTATTGGGAAATGGTGCCTATTGCCAAAGAGAACCTCAAGTACAAAACCTACGAATACCATTTATTAAAAACTTTGGTTCTTGCCGAGCCCATGCTTAACAATGTGCACACCAAGCAGGAAGCCAGTTTTTATATGTTGGCTGCCAATAGCTCAATGGTGGTTATTTATCTGAAAGCAAAAGATTTTTCTAAGGCAATAGGGGAGGGCAGAAAAACCTATGGATTTATGAAAGATGGCTTCGATTGGGCAGATAAATATCCTGATTTTAATTTTTCAAGCGGGCTTTACTATTTTTATGCGGCTCAATACCCAGAAACTCACCCTGTAATTCAGCCAGTGATGTGGTTTTTCACCAAAGGAAATAAGGAAAAAGGCATTGAATTATTGAAAAAAAGTGCCGAAAAATCGTTGTTTTCAAAAACAGAGTCAGATTACTTTTTGGCTCATGTATATTTAAAATATTTTACCCAGCCTTTAGAATCGATAAAATATGGGCGTAAACTCGTAGAGAGGTATCCGAACAATTATTTTTATTTGGCTAAATATGTAGAAGCTTTAATATTGACAAAGAAATATGCCGAAGCTAAGCCATTGATTGAAAAGTTGTTGAAAAGCCCAACTGATTATTTTCAAATTGCAGGTCACTTATTTTCTGGTATGAGCGAAGCTGCCGCTATGAACTTTATAATTGCGAAAAAACAATTTGAAATTGCCCACAAACAAATATTGACAACTAACAAGCAAACCACAGATTATTTGGCTTTTGTGTATTTGGGATTAGGGTTGATACATGAAAAAGACAATAAGTTGAAAAATGCAAAATATTATTTCGAGCGATTAGAAGAAATAGGCGAATACACCCTTCATCAGCAAGAGGTTGAGGCTTTCAAAAAACGGAAAAGAGATTAAAAATCTATTTTTACCCAATAAAAAATTAGGGTAAAAGCGAGTAAATAATAAATTTTCTATTAATTTTTTTTTAGAGCCATTAAAAAATTTACATTCCTGGCAGCCCCATTTTTCCCATCATTTGCTTCATTGCCCCTTTATTATTGATCATCTTCATCATTTTTCGCATGTCTTCAAATTGCTTCATGAATTTATTTACTTCCAATACCGCATTGCCACTTCCTGAGGCTATTCTTTTTTTGCGACTAGGGGTAATCAAATCGGGGTTAGCTCGCTCTTTTGGGGTCATCGACTGTATCATTGCCTTCATCGGTTTAAACGAATCGTTGTCAATTTCGCTATCACCCAAGGCTTTGCCCATGCCTGGAATCATGCCCATCAAATCTTTGATATTTCCCATTTTCTGAATTTGGTCGAGCTGTGAGATGAAATCGTCAAAATCAAAAGTATTTTTACGTATTTTTTGATTTATTCTTCTTGATTCTTCTTCGTTATACACTTCCTGAGCCCGCTCTACAAGTGAAAGTACATCGCCCATACCAAGAATTCTTTGGGCCATACGGTCGGGATAAAAGGCCTCGATGGCTTCCATTTTTTCGCCCGTACCAATAAACTTTATGGGTTTATTTACTTGATATTTGATGGAAAGTGCTGCCCCACCTCTGGTGTCACCATCCATTTTTGTAAGCACAACACCGTCAAAATTCAGCCTATCATTGAATGTTTTGGCGGTGTTCACGGCATCTTGCCCAATCATGGCATCTACCACAAACAGTATTTCTGAAGGATTTACAGCCTTTTTTACAGCCTCAATCTCATTCATCATCAGTTCATCTACTGCCAATCGGCCTGCTGTATCTATTATTAATATTTTAGCATGGTTCTTTTTGGCATAAGCTAGGGCATTTTGAGCCACCTGAACTGCATTTTTATTGTCAGGTTCGGCATACACTTCTACTCCTATCTGTTCACCCAAAGTTTTCAATTGATCTATGGCATTAGGACGATACAAATCGCAAGCAGCTAGCATTACTTGCCTACCTTGGCTTTTCAACATTTTAGCCAATTTGCCTGAAAAAGTAGTTTTACCTGAGCCTTGCAAACCGCTCATTAATATCACTGCAGGGTCGCCTTTGGTGTTTATTTCCTCCTTTTGCCCGCCCATCATGGCTGTAAGTTCATCCGCTACAATTTTGGTAAATAGCTGACCAGGAGATACTGAAATTGTGATTTTTTGCCCTAAGGCCTCATCTCTTATTTTATCAGTTATGTCTTTTGCAACCTTGTAGTTTACATCGGCATCAAGCAAGGCTTTTCTGATTTCCTTTACGGTTTGGGCAATGTTAATATCGGAAATTCTTCCTTGACCTTTCAGGGTTTTTATGGCTTTATCAAGCTTATCACTAAGGCTTTCAAACATGTCTTTATATTTTTTGCGGAGGGCAAAGTTACAAAATGCCTATAAAAAAAGTACCGCAAGCCCCAAATATTATAGTTGCACAAAATGGAGAGATAAACGGCTACTTTAACGATATATTATAGTAGCTAAACAGGCCAAAGTTTGAAATTCCGCATTCTGATTAGGGTAAAAAATCATAGCCCAAATGTAACTATCCTACTCATTGCAATAAATTGAGCTTGAGAAATTGAGGAAATTAATTTTAGGAAAATGTTTATTACATTATGGTTATTAATCTATTATTAAGCCATTGTTAAATTACTAGATGAGCTAATTATCAAGCAATTATATTGTATAAATTTACATATAAAACCGATTCAATGCTCTAC
>CAZMFZ010000134.1:0-8670 GCA_964565665.1 uncultured Bifidobacteriaceae bacterium
ATACGAGTTTCTATAAATTTAATATAGATACTAATAATTTTAGTATATACACTTTTATATTTATTGTAGATAAATATATTTTTAGTGTAGATGACAATATATTTACCGTAGATAAATATATTTTTAGTGTAGATGACTATATTTTTACCATAGATGACAATATTTTAAATGTAGATAAATATATTTTAACCGTAGATGACAATATATTTACAGTAGATGATTATATTTTTAGTGTAGATAACTATATATTTACCGTAGATGACAATATATTTACCGTAGATGACATTATTTTAATGTATATGACTATATATTTACCGTAGATAAATATATTTTTAATGTATATGACTATATATTTACCGTAGATAAATATATTTTTAATGTATATGACTATATATTTACCGTAGAAGACTATAAATTCACCCGATGGTTGGTAGCACCAATCACCAGAATGTTGCAATAATAGGATTAAAATTAAGAGTAAATTTGTAGCAGGATTATCAATCAAACTGTAAACCTATTTCAGAACGAGACACAAAGAATATATGATTCGCTTGTTGGTGAAAACACCAACAAGGGCGAGAGAAACCATACAACAATTAAACACAAAAAAAGCGTTGAATTTCCTCAACGCTTTTTTTGTGCAATACTTAAATACTTAGTAAAGAAGTCGATTATTGCAAAAACTCCACTTTCAATTCTACCCTTCTATTCCTCGCTCTACCTGCTGCATTCATGTTAGTATCTACTGGTTTGGTTTCACCCATTCCTATACCTACCACTCTCAACGGATCAGCACCTTTAGTTATCAAATATTTAGCAACTGCATCGGCACGATTTTGAGAAAGTGTCATGTTTGCAGGATCTTCACCTACACTATCAGTATGGCCTTCAATCGTCAATTTATAAGTCGGATTGTCTGTCACTACTTTTGTAATAGCATTCAAAATAGGATAAGACACCGGTTTGATTATGGCTTTACCAGTTTCAAATTGAATGCCTTGCAATGCTTTTTGAAACAATTGTTTAGTCGCCACTTTCAGTTCCGGACAACCACCATTTGATGTAGGCCCCGAAACAATAGGACACTTATCCGCACTGTCGTTTAATCCATCGCCATCAGTATCCGGACAACCAGAGTTGGCAGGCGTACCCGCAGCTTCAGGACATTTATCAATATTGTCTACTACACCATCACTATCAGTATCGGGGCAACCATTCGTAGCCAATGGGCCTTTTTTATCCGGGCAAAGATCTTCAGTATCTGTTATTCCATCATCATCAGTATCAGGGCAACCGTTGAACTTGGCTAAACCAGCTTTATCAGGGCATTTATCTTCATCATCTTTTACTTTATCGCCATCCCTATCGCCACAGCCTTCTAGTTCTAGTGTACCTTTTACATTCGGGCATTTGTCTTTGCTATCAGATATGCCATCACCATCTGCATCAGGGCAACCTTTCAAGGCTTCAAGTCCTGCTACATCTGGGCATTGGTCATCACCATCGCCTATGCCATCCTTATCTTTATCCGGGCAGCCTTTGGTTGCGGAAAGCCCAGCCACTTGCGGACACAAATCTTGAAAATCCAACACACCATCACCATCACCATCAAGTGGGCAGCCTTTTTTGTCAACTTTAGCTTCTTTTGGTGTGTCTGCACACTGGTCTTTTTCGTCAGATACTCCATCTCCGTCTTTGTCTTTTATTTTACCAAAATTGAAGTTAAGTCCAATAGCATGAATCAGAAATGCATCGTTGAATTGACCTCCTGATATTCTATCTCTAACATCGGTATTCAAATATCCCATAGTGGCTTGGTAGCTTATGCCCACCACCTTGCTCACTCTCAAGTTTAATCCTGCACCTACAATGAGTGGGAAGTCATCGCCACCACGAATGAAATTGCCTGTTGTTTTCATGTAACCTGCACCAGCAAGTATAAATGGAGCCACACGACTTTCTTTCGACATCATATAACCATTATTGAATTTGTATTTGAAATACGCATCAAATTGAGTCATTTCCCCATAAAATTCTTGTGTCGGACGATAATATCCCCATTTCTGACCATAAGTTCCCATTACACTGAAATCGAATGAAGCATTCAAATAGCGAGACAGTGACAATCCTGCAACCCAATTTTCGCGCAGGGTTGTAGAGTTAAAATCAAAAAAACCACTTCCCAAATCGCCTGAGTATTCGCTCGTACCCCCCAATAAGCCGATATTCCATCTTCGCTCTTCGGTTTGGGCAAATGAATTGATGAACAAGCCAATTGCCAGTGTTAGTATCAGTATTCTTTTCATGTTGTTATTTGTTAAAATGTTTAAAAAAATGTTTGATTGAAATAGCTACTATTCATTCAAATGCAGCCACACGAATCTCCATTAACAATACCATGCCATAGCCCAATAATAAGGCATCAAATACAATTGATGAGACACAAAAAACATTTGGAGCGAGTACTCGCAGATACTTTACCAGTCCTTAGGGTTGGCACGTTTCTCCCTATTCGAAAATATTACCATTCAGGTCAATTGGCCTTTCAACCATCGGCAAGCCCCAACTTAGTTCGCCACTAGAGGTTTTAATTCAAGCGGTCCCTAGGCTTGGCATTGGCTTAACATTACAACTTAAAGGGTCAAGTTTTTGATTATAGGTTAGAAATTCATACGAGCCAAGGTAGGGGAGCTTTCGCCACTTTTCAAAAGTTATCAAAGCTTTTGGTAAATGTATGCCATGTGCTTGTAAATTTGTAAGGCGAAAATTTCATTTCCCAATTAGCCAATCTGCATTCTTCAAATGACATCGAAATACAACTGGAAAACCATTAAGGCATACAAAGAAATCATTTTCTCTGAATATGAAGGCATAGCCAAAATCAGCATCAATAGGCCGGAAGTTCACAATGCTTTTACCCCACTTACAGTAAGTGAAATGATCGATGCCATGAACATTTGCAGAGACCGCACCGACTTGGGCGTCATTATTTTTACTGGCGAAGGAGGAAAAGCATTTTGCAGCGGTGGCGATCAAAAGGTGAGAGGCGAAGGCGGATATGTAGGAAATGATGGCGTACCAAGGCTCAATGTACTTGATTTACAAAAGCAAATCAGATCCATTCCTAAGCCTGTAATTGCCATGGTGGCAGGCTGGGCCATAGGTGGCGGACACGTATTGCACGTTGTGTGCGACCTTACCATTGCAGCCGACAATGCCCGATTCGGGCAAACTGGGCCAATAGTTGGCAGTTTCGATGGTGGCTTTGGGGCTTCGTACTTGGCTAGAATCGTAGGGCAAAAGAAAGCCAGAGAAATATGGTACTTGTGCGACCAATACGATGCCAAAGAAGCATTAGATATGGGATTGGTAAATAAAGTAGTACCGCTCGACCAACTTGAAGAAGCCACTATAGCGTGGTGCAACAAGATTTTAGAGAAAAGCCCTTTAGCACTCAGAATGCTGAAATCTTCTTTTAATGCAGAATTAGACGGACAAGCTGGCATACAAGAATTAGCTGGCAATGCTACTTTGTTGTATTATTTAAGTGAAGAAGGCAAAGAAGGTAAAAAGGCATTTGTAGAAAAACGCAAACCAGATTGGAGCAAATACCCAAAGTTTCCATAAGCAAGATTGTTAAAGTTGCTTTTTTGATACTGAGCTAGGCTTTTTAGCCCTAGCAGTCAAAGTAAGGAAAAATGTAATCGTAAGGTATTGAATAACGCTAATTCATCGTCACCCTTCTCAAAAGGAGAGCTTGCCCCGTTCAAACGGGGGAAGGCGTCAGGTCATTTAAAACATTAAATCACCTATTTAGATTGTATCAAAATAGGCTTTCTAATTGTATTATCAGTATTTGAGATATAATTTTGAGAAGTTAAACTCAATCGTATTCAACAGGTTAATTTTTAATATATGTCTTGGCTAACAACTTCATTTACAAGTTCGATAGGTAAAAAATTTATAGTAGGTCTTACAGGGTTATTTTTATGTACATTTCTACTAATTCATTGTGCCATTAATGCATTGATATTCTTCAATGATGGTGGCGAATTGTTCAACCATGGTGCCGAATTTATGGGTACAAATCCTTTCATCAGAACTATGGAAGTGGTACTAATGGCTGGTTTGCTAGCTCATATTGTGCAAAGTCTTTTATTGCAAAAGCAAAATGCCGATGCCCGCCCAGTGTCTTATGATAAATACGATGGCGAAGCCAATAGCAAATGGTATTCTCGCTCAATGGCTATCCTAGGCATTCTGTTGTTAATTTTTCTCATTATCCATTTGAGGCATTTTTGGGTAGTAAGCCGCTTTACCGATCACATCACAAGTGGCGAAGAAACCCTTTTTGGTGAAATGAAGGAGGTTTTTGAAAATCCTTTTGTGGTAATAGTATATGTATTGGCTCAATTTTCTTTGGGCTATCACTTGCTACACGGGTTTCAGTCGGGTTTTCAAACCATGGGCTGGAGTCACAAAAAATATACGCCTATTATTAAAACTACAGGGTTGATATTCGCAATTGTGATTCCAATTGTATTCGCAGCAATGCCAATCGCATTTTATTTCAAGTTGATTCAATAAAAAGTGGTAATCGATTTCCTTAAAACAATTCTATAGAACCAAAAGTCATAAGTTTTAATCTTTAAGTCTTTTAGTTTTTAATCTTATATAAGTTCTTTATTCTATTAAAGTATCACACATGGCAACTTTGAATTCCAAAATCCCCGCAGGCCAGCTAGCCGATAAGTGGACAAATCATAAGTTTAGTTTGAAATTGGTAAACCCATCTAACAAACGTAAATACGATATTATTGTGGTTGGTACAGGCTTGGCAGGAGCATCTGCAGCAGCTTCACTTGCCGAATTGGGGTACAATGTAAAAACATTCTGCTTTCAAGACAGTCCACGCAGAGCCCACAGTATTGCAGCCCAAGGTGGAATCAATGCAGCAAAAAATTATAGAAACGATGGAGATAGCGTGTATCGCTTGTTTTACGATACTATCAAAGGAGGAGATTACCGTGCTAGAGAGGCTAATGTACATCGTTTGGCAGAAGTTTCTGTAAATATCATCGACCAATGTGTAGCTCAGGGTGTTCCTTTTGCACGTGAATATGGTGGCTTGCTCGACAATCGTTCATTTGGCGGAGCCCAAGTATCTCGTACTTTTTATGCCAAAGGTCAAACAGGTCAGCAATTATTGCTTGGTGCTTATAGTGCCATGAATAAAATGATAAATGCAGGCGGCATTACTTCCTACACTCGCCACGAAGTATTAGATATTGTGAAAATAGACGGTCATGCAAAAGGCGTAATTGTGCGTGATATGGTAACAGGCGAAATTTCAAGACATTCTGCGCATGCCGTTTTGTTATGTACAGGAGGCTACGGAAACGTTTTTTATCTTACCACCTATGCACGTGGGTCGAATACTTCAGCCATTTGGAGGGCACATAAAAAAGGAGCAGCCTTCGGTAATCCTTGTTATACCCAAATTCACCCAACTTGTATTCCCGTTTCGGGCGACCACCAGTCAAAATTGACTTTGATGTCGGAATCTTTAAGAAATGATGGCAGAATATGGGCTCCTAAAAAAGAAGGGGATACACGTAAGCCCAATGAAATTCCAGAAGACGAAAGAGATTATTATTTGGAAAGAAGGTATCCTGCATTTGGAAACTTAGTTCCGAGAGATATCGCTTCAAGAGCCGCTAAAGAAAGGTGCGATGCCGGATTTGGTGTAGGAGCTTCCAAATTGGCAGTGTATTTAGATTATGCTGATGCCATTCAAAGATATGGTAAAATAGAAGCTACCAAAAAAGGCTTGGTAAATGCAGATGAAAAAACAATAATAGATCTTGGAACGAAAGTAGTAGCTAATAAATACGGCAATCTATTTGACATGTATTCGCAGATAACAGGTGAAAATCCTTATGTAGACCCAATGAGAATATACCCTGCCGTTCACTATACCATGGGCGGCCTTTGGGTTGATTATAATTTGAGTACTTCTATTCCTGGCCTTTATGCGATGGGAGAAGCCAATTTTTCAGATCATGGGGCAAATAGACTAGGGGCAAGTGCTTTGATGCAAGGTTTGGCAGATGGTTATTTTGTAATTCCCTACACATTGGGCGATTATTTGGCCAGTGTGGAAAGAAAGCCGATTTCAACCGATGCTCCAGAATTTGCAGCTGCCGAAAGAGAAGTAAAAGATAGCATTTCTAAATTGCTTTCAATTAATGGTAAAACCACGGTTCACGAATTGCAACGCCAATTAGGATTGATAATGTGGGATCATTGCGGTATGGCTCGCAACGAGAAAGGATTGATAGAAGGCATAAGCAAAATTCGCGGTTTGCGCGATGAATTTTGGAAAGATGTGAAAGTAACTGGGAATGCTGCTGAATTGAACCAAACCTTAGAAAAGGCTGGTAGATTGGCCGATTTCTTAGAATTAGGAGAATTGATGATGGTGGATGCTCTAGATAGAAAAGAATCATGTGGTGGTCACTTCCGTGAGGAATACCAAACTGAAGAAGGAGAAGCCCTGCGTGACGATGCCAACTTTATGTATGTATCGGCTTGGGAATGGAATGGCGAAAGTGGCAATCAAACTCTCAATAAAGAAGCATTGGATTACGAATTTGTAAAACCATCTCAAAGAAGCTATAAATAGACCTAAGATTGACGACCGATTACTAAAGATTTTTAGTTCAGTCGTTTGTCTTGTGTCTTAAGTCATAAATCTTTAAATCATATAAAAGCTATGTCAGAGCAAAAAATGAAACTCAATCTCAAAGTTTGGAGACAGAAAAACAAAGCCGATAAAGGGCATTTCGATAAATATGTAATAGATAATATCATTGCTGATATGTCATTTCTGGAAATGATGGATGTTCTCAACGAGCAATTGATAAAATCTGACCAAGAGCCTGTAGCCTTCGATCACGATTGCCGTGAGGGAATATGCGGTACCTGCTCGATGGTAATCAATGGCAGACCGCATGGACCTCAAAAAGCCGTTACTACCTGCCAATTGCACATGCGTACCTTTAAAGATGGCGATACTATTACCGTAGAGCCTTGGCGTGCAGCAGCATTTCCTGTATTAAAAGATTTGATTACAGACCGTTCTTCATTTGAAAGAATTCAGCATGCAGGTGGGTTTGTATCTGTAAACACAGGGTCGGCACCAGATGCCAACGCTATTCCCATTTCAAAAAAAGATGCTGATGAAGCCTTTATGTCAGCTTCTTGTATAGGTTGCGGAGCTTGTGTAGCTGCCTGTAAAAATGCCTCTGCTATGCTTTTTGTTTCAGCAAAAGTATCGCAGTATGCTTTATTGCCACAAGGGCAAGCAGAAAGACATAAACGTGTGAAAGCTATGGTAGCCCAAATGGATAAAGAAGGATTTGGAAATTGTACCAATACTTATGCTTGCGAAGCAGAGTGTCCAAAGGAAATATCAGTTTCAAACATCGCCAGAATGAACAGAGACTATGCTGCGGCTCAGTTTTTGGGAGAGGAGGTGTAGAATTTTTAAAGGCCACACAACAAAAAAGCCACCCATCGGTGGCTTTTTTGTTGTGTGCGAAATGTGCGTTGCACAACTCCAATTATTTATCCAGCTTCCCAAATACTTTTACCAAAATATCTGTAACCCTGGCGGTTGGGTCTTTCCTGATCGATATTTCTTCGGCCTTTATTTTGACAAATAAACCTTCCAACGCTCGCTCGGTAGCGTAGCTCCCAAGCGATTGCGTTTTCAATGGCTTAAGATTTAGCAAAAAATTAGCCGGGCTATTGGCAACCGTATTGTAACCCGTAGTAAATGCTGACCAATAATAATTGGCACTAAATCTAGCAAAAAGAGCTTTGTTTAGCGAGGCATCTATTTTGGGTGAAAAGGCAGTTTTAAGGCTTGAAAATGTATTGATTCTTAAATAATTAGTGGCAGCAGTATCTATCCCGTCAAAAAGGATTTTTTTACCATCTGCAATGGTGATATTAGTAATGGCATTAATTAAAATAGGTTTAGCTAAAACGGCAGCATCTTCGGCAGAACGGTTTAAACTTGTGATTACACTGTCTTCCAATGTTTTTATAGAATATTGATAAATAGACTCTCCAGCTATGGAACTTCTCAATGAGGTAATTACGCCCTGTGCTTCTGTAGGCAATAGCAGCTTGATAACCTCATCTTGCAAATAGCCATTTACTTTTGAAGTATTAGCAACCGAGCTATCGGCCCCTACAGTTAGTGCAGATTTTAAGCCATCTACTATTTCGGCTTCAGTGAGCTCGGTAGGGAGAATGTCAGTGAGGTTCTGGCAGGCATTGAATGTAAAAAGAATGCAGAAGGATAGAATTATTAAGTGTTTCGTTTTCATGGTATTTATAATTGATTTTAAAGTGAAACAATGTAATTAATATTTGTTGTGCATTCTTAAGTAACCTCCAGACTTTTTCAATGTAGTTTCGGGTTGTACGATTACAAATCGTTTTTATCTGGATTTGAATTGCAAATCTCGATTGACAGATATTAAGGTTGTCAATGGTCAAAGACCTTGACAAACCTTTTCTTCCGAATTAACGTGACAACCGTTTATGGTGTACCCCAAAATTAGGACAGATTTTAGCCTAAGTTAAGATAGGCTTTGA
>CAZMFZ010000135.1:0-8667 GCA_964565665.1 uncultured Bifidobacteriaceae bacterium
CTTAAAATCTAAAGGAAAATCATATAATGAGTCCGTACTTGGTGCAGCTGAAGAATTTGCAGTGGAATGTGCTATTCTGAAAGTGGCTGGATCTGAGGCACTAGATTACGTGGTAGATGAAGGTGTACAAATACTAGGCGGATATGGTTTTTCTGCTGATTATCCGATGGATAGGGCTTACAGGGATTCTAGAATTAACAGAATTTTTGAAGGCACCAATGAAATTAACCGTATGTTGATTGTTGATATGCTTTTGAAAAGAGCTTTGAAAGGGAAAATAGATTTGCTTGGTCCTGCCACAGCTGTTCAAAAAGAATTGATGTCGATGCCAGAACCTGATTCGGGAGAAGTGAGCTTGTTTTCAGAAGAGCACAAAGCCGTTAAAAATTTCAAAAAAACAGCATTGATGGTTGCAGGATTTGCAGCTCAAAAATTTGGTCAATCTTTGGCTAGCGAACAAGAAATATTAATCAATATTGCAGATATTCTGATCCACACCTATGTGGCAGAATCCGCATTATTGAGAACCGAAAAAATAGTGTCTATAAAAGGTGAAACTGCAAGTGAAGTTCAAATAGCCATCACCAAGACTTTGATTTTTGACACTGTTGATAAAATAAATATAGCAGGAAAAAATGCCATCAATTCAATGACTGAAGGCGATGAACAAAGAATGCTACACATGGGCATTAAAAGATTCACCAAATATTTGAATATCAATACCAAAGAGACAAGAAGAAAAATAGCTTCGAAACTCATTGAAGCAAATGATTTTAGCCTATAGATAAATAAAAAAGCCCCAAATCGGGGCTTTTTTATGGCTTTATCATTTTTCAAATTCTCAATTACGTGTCGAATCATTTGTAATTATATAGAATTTTCATTCTACACTTTCAAAGGAAAAACGAATACCCTAATTTTAAGCCATGAACAAAATATGGCGAATTAAGCCTGATCCTCAAGAATCGGTTTATCTTCCTCTTGCCAAAGCCATTAATGTAAATCCATTTTTGGCCAAGCTTTTAACGCAAAGAAATATTTTAGATTTTGATGCAGCAAAAGCATATTTTCGTCCCTCTCTCAATTTCATTCACAGCCCCTTTCTGATGCAAGATATGCAAAAGGCTGTTGGGCGTTTAGCCAATGCAATACTTTCAAAAGAGAAAATACTAGTATTTGGCGACTATGATGTAGATGGCACTACATCAGTTGCTATGGTTTATGATTTTCTGAAAAATCAAACAGAAATTCTACTTGAAAACTTGGCGTTTTATATTCCCGACCGCTATGGTGAAGGCTATGGAATATCTACCAAGAGTATAGATTTTGCCTCTGAAAATGGATTTTCCTTAATAATTTCACTTGATTGTGGCATAAAATCGGTAGACAAAATTAAATATGCAAACACTAAAAATATAGATTTTATTATTTGCGATCACCACAATCCAGGTGATGAATTGCCGCCTGCTTTTGCAGTTTTAGATCCCAAAAGATCTGATTGCGACTATCCTTACAAAGAATTATCGGGATGTGGAGTAGGGTTTAAATTGCTGCAAGCTTATTGCATGAGTCAAAATATTAATCTCGAAAAATTATACCCCTATCTTGATTTACTTTGTGTGAGCATTGCGGCTGATATTGTACCAATGAATGGCGAAAATCGCATTTTCTCCTTTCATGGATTGAAAAAAATAAATGAATCGCCTCGAGAAGGTTTAAAAGCTTTGGGAGCAATTGCAGGATTTAAAAAGGAATTGAATATTTCAAATGTAGTGTTTGGATTTGCCCCTCGTATAAATGCTGCTGGAAGAATAGCACACGCCAATGGAGCTGTTGAACTATTGTTAGCTGATAATGAAGCCATTGCAAAGAAATTTGCTGAAAACTTGAATGTGAATAACACTTCAAGAAAAGACTTTGACAGCTCTATTACCTTAGAAGCTATTGAAATGATAGAGCAGCAGGAAAATTTTCAAGAGCTAAAATCGACAGTACTTTTCAAAAGCGATTGGCACAAAGGTGTAGTGGGAATAGTAGCTTCCAGATGTATTGAAAAATATTATCGCCCTACAATAATATTGACGGAATCAAATGGAAAAGCTGGAGGCTCAGCACGTTCTGTTGATGGTTTTGATGTATATGAAGCGATAAGCGAATGTGAAGATTTGCTTGAGCAATTTGGCGGCCATACCCATGCCGCAGGCATGACATTGAAATCCGAAAACGTAGAAGCTTTTAGAACTAAATTTGAAAGGACAGTGAGTAGTAAAATAACTCCCGACCAGCTCATTCCCAAAATAGATATTGATGTAGAAGTTGGTTTGGAATTTGCAAATGCAAAAACATTTAAAATAGTGAAGCAAATGGAGCCTTTCGGTCCTTGCAACATGACTCCAGTATTTCTCACCAAACAAGTATTGCCTCAATATCCCAGAATCGTTGGCGAGAAACATTTGAAATTTTCGGTAAAACATCCCCTTACAAATATTCAAAAAGATTGTATTGCTTGGGGTATGTCCGATTATTTTGAGTTGCTTTCTTCTCTAAAACCAATAGACATTTGTTATACAATAGTAGAAAACACTTTCAACGACAACACGACTATCGAGCTCAATATCAAAGATTTACGTGCATCTATAACTACTTAAAATGCTTCACACAGTTTAAAATTATTAAGAAGCCTACTTTGAAAATAATCATTCCAATTTTAATCTATTATTTTTTCAATCTTGAACTTTCTTTTTGTCAATCTAGAGACATTTTCAATAAAGAAAATTCAATAAAATATGCACAGTTTTTAATTGAAAACGGAGATTACAGGAATGCTGCAGGCGAGTATTCACGGTTACTACAATTAGAAATTGACAATGATTCGTTGCGATTGCAAACCATAAATTTATATCGAAAAGCAAAACAAAACGATTCTGCATTGTTTTATTTCCATGGTTTTGAGACCAAAAATTTAGCTTTTGAAAAAGAATATATAAATCTGCTTTTAGCAACTGAAGAATTGAAACAACTCACTCAATTCGTAAAAGCTAGTTCCCTAAATGAAAATGAAAAGCAATTGGCAGCATTGCATCTCTTAATGTACAAAGGCAATTGGAAAAAAGCCAGAAAACAACTAGAAAATGTAGCTATTGAGCCATTAAGCAAAATTATTGACTATAACAAAATAGTAGAAAAAGGCATAAAATCACCTCCTAAAAATATGGTGTTGACGGTGGGCATGTCAGCCATTATTCCTGGTTTGGGCAAGGTATATGCAGGCAGCCCATGGGAAGGATTATCTACTTTTATCATTACAGGTTTTTTGGCTTTTTCTGCTTACCGTGGCTTTATACAAAAAGAAGAAGCCAGCATTCCGGGCTGGCTTTACGGGGCGGGTTTCATAGGCTTTTATGCTGGCAATATATATGGCACAGCAAAGCAGGTGAAAAAATTCAACCAAATGCAACAACTAAAAATTAGAGAAGATTTAGAAGCACTTTTATTCGACTAAAATATGGCTTATTCTCGAAAAGCTTTACATTCTGTAATCATCTTTGCTACACTTTTATGCTCTCAATTTTCAGCACTAGGCCAATCAATTGATGAAACTCTCGAGAAAGTAGAAAATTTAGTTCAAAATGGCGATCAAAATCTGGCAATAATACTACTCAAAAGGTGCTTATATTTTGCTGAAAATGAACAACATGGTGCTATTTTAACTCATTTGGGCGATTGTAATTTGGCATTAGATAGTTTAGAAAATGCCTATTTCTACTATCAAAAAGCACTTGTGCAGGCCTTAAATGACAGTTTACACACTGAAATTATTTTCAAAATAGCAGGGATATATTTAAAACAACATAAGCCTAATCAAGTGCTGAGTTTAGTTGAAAATCAACTTATATAC
The DNA here is from genome assembly GCA_964565665.1 of uncultured Bifidobacteriaceae bacterium. Taxonomy (GTDB): domain Bacteria; phylum Bacteroidota; class Bacteroidia; order Cytophagales; family UBA9547; genus CAZMFZ01. The sequence goes on from CAZMFZ010000135.1 coordinate 3,899, forward strand.
ATAAACTCGGTAGTTTTCACCCGCAGGAAATATTATTTTTTAGCATTGGCACATTACCAATTGCACAACTACAAGCAATCCCAAATAGATTTTCTCAATTGCTCAGCACATACAAATATGATGTTTCACGATTCTCTAACTTTACTGTTTCAGAAACTAGCTACAGAAAAATTCTACAATCCACAAAAAGCAAAAAACCTAAGTAGAATACTACCCGGTTTGGGACAATGGTATGTGAAAGACTATAAAAACAGCCTCAATTCTTTTTGCTTAAATGCCTCATTACTAGGTTTGGGAATATGGGGTACGATAGCGTATACACCGTTTGATGGCATTCTTTGGGTGCTGCCTTGGCTGAGACGGTATTATATAGGTGGTTACCAAAAAGCCGAATTTATAGCCGTAGATAAAAATAATGCCACAGAAAATGTCTATTTGAAGCAAATATTAGAACTTGAGTTCAAATGAAAGCTGTCTGATAGCTTTGTATAATATAATTTTTTTCATTTATCTCAATAATTTTTTATGGAAACGGCTTACTTTAGTATCACAGTTCAGATTAAAGCCAAAATATCCTTTACAACACCATAAATCCTTAAATTATGAACTTAATCATTACCAAAACCTTTTTTCTGCTATCTGTTTCTTTTGTTTTTAGCTTTTATACTTGGGCGGATAAAACGATTGATGTTGGTGCAAATGGAAGTTCCTTTTCAACTTCCACAACGCCTGTAAGCATCACTTTAGGGGAAAAAATTATTTTTAATTTTATAGGCGGATTTCATAATGCCGAATCAGTATCTATCCCTGCCGGTGCAGCTAGTTTTAGAAGTGGAAATGCTCCATCATCTGGAAAATTCGATTACATCCCTTCTATAGTTGGTGTTTATACATTCAAATGTGAAATTCATGGTGCCAGTGGAACAAGTGGCATGGTAGGAAGCTTCACTGTAACAGGCACAGCGTCAACTTCTTCCATCATCACAGGGCAATTAAGCTCCTTAACAATTTGTGGAGGAAATGCTATTCAGTTTCCATTTACCACAACTGGTATATTTAACAGTGACGGTATATTTGTAGCTCAGCTATCAGATATGACCGGCTCTTTCAACAATGCTACAGTTATAGCTTCAAACTTAGCCAATCCCAATATAATGAATGCCACCATTCCATCTGCTATTGCTAGTGGAAACCAATACCGTATGAGAGTAATTTATACATCTCTGATTGAAAATATAAACGGCAGTGATAATGGAGCGGACATTGTGGCATCTTCAAACCCCTCTTTATTGATTTCTTCCAACTTTATAGGCTCCATTTGTCCGGGTACATTAGTTAGCTTTAGTGCTACTGGTTTCAATACTTTGGGTTCAAAAACTTATGACTGGTTTGTTAATGGCTCTGTTACAGGTGTAAAAGATGAAATTTATAATACCTCTATTATTGGTAATGGAGATATGGTTTTTGCAAAACTCTACTCATCTGCTTCTTGTTCGTCTAATTTAGTAACAGTTGTTTCAAATAGCATAGTATATGAAGTAAGTGCAAATATTGTACCTACAATCTCTATTTCTGGAACTTCTAATTATTTAAACAACTGTCCTGAGCGGGTGATTACTATTACATCTTTTGTGAATGGTGGGGGAATTAACCCAATCGTAAATTGGAGCGTCACTGGTATTTCAGTATCTACTCTAATTGGAAATAATTTTATAGTAAAAATTTCTAAAGGAAATATCTCCGCTACCCTAATTTCTTCATTAAGCTGCGCGAATAATAAAACAGTGACTTCAAATATTCTTATGCCAATTCCTTTTATTTCTGAAGAGCCCTTAGCCAATGTCCTAATTACTACTTCTGGTTCGGGATTAGAGGTAATTAGAATACTAGAGGGGACCAAAAACAACGCTTTCGGTGGCCCATTTTTGTGGTATTTAAATAATAATCCATTACCAAATTCAAATTCTGCCTCTTTTACTCCTACAGTTTCAGGAGTATATAAAGCATCTTTTATTCAAACTTGCCCTTCAACTTCTGACGGTTATAATTTTACCCTTCCCACAACCTCTGTTAATAACCCAGATTTCATAAATGATATCACTATCTACCCCAATCCTGCCACCGACAAAATATTTATCTCGGTAAAAAGCGGCACAGCCAAAGCCGAATTGGTGAGTTTTATTTATAATTTAGATGGCAAAAAGCTAATTGAAAAACCATTCGAATCAGGTACTTGCAAAGGTAGAAAAGGCAAGCAATGCCTATGCCCTGGGGTAGATGAAGTAGACGTAAGCGATTTAAATGCAGGTACTTATATCGTATTTGTAACAGATGGGCTCAAAACACTAACAAAAAAGAAAATTATAAAGCAGTAATACTTCATTAAAGAAAATATATATTTACTCCTATAGCCCTCGGTTTAAACCGAGGGCTTATTTATTGCAGCTCAGCATATTTTTTACAATTTTCATTTCTACAATTTTTCTAATTCGTATTTTAGCCTTCTCAATCAAATACGTATGTTTGGAAATTTTCAGTTTACCCCGGTGGTTAGGGCTTTGCTAATACTTAATCTCGCAGTATTTGTGATTGGAAGGTTTATATTCAATCTCACTCCCCTTTTTGGCTTGCGATATGTACTTTCGCAAAATTTCCATGTGTTCCAGTTTTTTACTTATATGTTTTTACATGCCGATTTCGGGCATGTATTCTTCAATATGTTTGCCCTTTTCGTATTCGGACCTATGTTAGAACATTTTTGGGGTACAAAAAAATTCTTAATTTTTTATGTTGTTACCGGAATAGGAGCAGGTGTAATATATTCCCTTATCACTTTTTACCAAATGTACGAGTTGCAAAATGCAATCTCAATTTATGCCTCTAACCCAAATCCTGATGCTTTTGTTATTTTTGTAAATAAATTTGGCTTTGGCAGTTATAATTTTGTGAACGCCTTTGCAGAAAATCCAAATGATTCGCAGTTTATAAGCAAAAGCCTTCAAATAGCCAATGAAATTTTTGCCTTGAAATCAAATGTGCCTCTTATTGGGGCTTCAGGAGCTGTATTTGGAATACTAATGGCATATGGAATGACATTTCCACAAACTGAACTATTTATTTTTCCCTTACCTTTCCCTATTAAAGCTTGGGTTTACGTAACAGTTTATGGTATTATTGAGTTATACTCGGGTGTGCGAGCTACGGAAGGCGATAATGTAGCTCATTTCGCTCATATCGGTGGTATGATATTTGCCTACATTATGATTCGAATGTGGCGAAAGAAAAATAGAGGGTACGATTATTATTGACATTTTAAAGATAGATTGCTAACTTAGATAATTGATTTTCAGCAAAATATGAGCAGCTTATTTGATGACATAAGAAATTCTTTCAATAAAACAGGCAGCGGTCTCAATCAAATTATACTTATTAATGTAATTGTATTTGTGGTTTTGATTGTTTTGAATGTAATTCTCACACTCACTGGCAACCGTGAGATTTACGATTTAATTTCTTATCAATTATTTTTACCCGCTCAAATTGATAATTTTCTCTACAAACCTTGGACATTAATCACCTACTTTTTCACGCACGATACGGGGAATTTTTTCCATATTTTATTCAACATGATTTTTCTTTACTGGTTCGGCTCACTAATAAGTGAGTTTCTAGGCAGCAAAAGATTAATAAATCTTTATGTATTAGGGGGTGTAGCTGGGGGAATAATTTATTTGGCAGCCTATAATCTTATACCTTACTTTACCGAACGAGCCGCAAACACAGTACTTTTAGGGGCTTCGGGAAGTGTATATGCGGTTGTAATTGGTGCCGCAGTATTGATTCCGGATTACACGTTCTTCTTGTTATTTCTTGGCCCAGTAAAAATCAAATACATAGCTGCTTTCTATGCTTTTCTATCTTTTGCTCAAACAGTAGGGCCAAACGCAGGAGGGAATATCGCTCACTTGGGTGGTGCTTTGATGGGATTTGTCTATATATGGCAATTAAAGCAAGGTAATGATTGGGGCAAACCTATCAACGCTACACTTTCATTTTTCACTTCACTTTTCAAGCCACAACCCAAAATGAAAGTGACGTATAGAAACCCCGAACGCAAGCAACAGTCTAATAACCAAGATAACGTGAGCCAAGACGAAATTGATACCATTTTAGATAAAATTTCAAAACATGGCTATGAAAAGCTAACCAAGGAAGAAAAACAAAAACTATTCAAGGCCAGCCAAAGCACACATATTTAAAGTGGAGCTATACAAATATCACGATACAATACCAATTGAGGAATCGCAACAATTTGAAATTGGCGATTTATGAAAGAAAAAAGCTCCAAGAGTTACCTTGAAGCTTCGGTTGTGGAGAACAACGGAGTCGAACCGATGACCCCCTGCTTGCAAAGCAGGTGCTCTAGCCAGCTGAGCTAGTTCCCCATTTAATTTATTTACTTTAGAATTCGTAACAACTGATCCTCCCGTACTTCAACGGGATGCTCTAGCCAGCTGAGCTAGTTCTCAAAAGATAACAAACTTTAAATTTACATAAAGATGTGGGTCTGCGTGGACTCGAACCACGGACCTCTACATTATCAGTGTAGCGCTCTAACCACCTGAGCTACAAACCCAAACATGAAAAAAGTCGAATGCTACAAGTAATAAGTTTTATCTTATGACTTAAGACATTCGACTTAAGACTTATCAGTAATCCAAAACCTAAGAATGAGTATGAGAAGATAGAGCGAAAATAGGGAAGCCGAT
>CAZMFZ010000136.1:0-5756 GCA_964565665.1 uncultured Bifidobacteriaceae bacterium
GGTGCAATTAGAGCCAAAAAACCGATTGCAGATAATAGAGACACCATTGTAGGAAAAAAATTAACCACAAAATTTTATCAAGATGCTGGAAAAAAACTAAATAGGGGTATGCTGCTGGAGCAGAGATACGAAACTGGCTTAGGCTTTTCAGCTGGTTGGGCAAATAGATCGCTGCAAGGTGTAGTTTTTAGATTAGATTATAATTTAGGGCCTTTGGTGAAAATATCTCAGCTAAAATTATACACTGAAATTCAAATTGGAAGTGGAAATTTTCGATTTGGCAACGGCATAAAAGAGTATCAAATAAATTCAACCCAATTTGCATTTGGATTCAGCAAAGAATATGTTTTGCATCGCAATTTACATTTTGAACCCAGCATTGCTTTTATTTACGACAACACCTCTTTCCAACTCAACAAAGCCGAAGCCTATTTTATCACCCACGATTCAATCGGTACAGCCAATTATCAAGCTAATAATTTGGCCACCAGCTTCGAGCAATTAGGATTAATGGTGGGCTTGAGGTTGCCTATTCAGCTATTTCATAATTTACAATTGGTACCAGGTTGCAGCTTTACTACTATTAATTATCCTAAAACTAGCTTAGTGGGGGCAGAGTTGCCTCAAAATTTAGCCAAAAGTGTGAAAGGAGAAATTCAAATTGATGATTCGATACCAAATTGGTACAAAAATAAAAATGCAGATCTAAGTTCTAATTTTTTTAAATGGGAATTGCTGCTGAGATTGAAATTTTAGATATAGTGCAGAAATTAAACTTTAATGCTGCTATTCTCTTGGCTTTTAAAGTTACAAATTACGAATACACTTCTCAAGTTATTTTTTATAACTTTACCTCATAAACCTTAATTAAATGAAAATGAAAATTGGCACCAAACTAAGACGTATAAGGGAACTCAGAGGTATGAAACAAGAAGCCATGAGTACCCTTTTGGGTATAACGCAAGCTGCCTATTCGAAAATAGAGAATGATGAAGTAGATATTTCCCTTAGCCGCCTTTCGCAAATAGCTGAGAAGCTGGAATGCAAAGAAGAAGACATTCTCTCTTTTGATGAGAAATATGTATTTAATAATTGTACAAATGCTGGCTACCAGCCTCAATACACCAGCAACCCCCTTGAAAGAACATTTTTAGAAGAGATACTTCACAGCAAAGATGAATTGCTGAAAACTAAAGAACTGTATATTGAATCGCTTCAAAAGCAGATTGAATTGATGGGGAGTAGAATTTAGAACATTAATTATTAGATGGTATCATTTTATCTCAAATTCTGAACCTAGCTGTACCTCAAAGTTTCCATTGAGTGTTGTTCCTAGAGGGGCTTTTGCGCTAACTTTTGCACCATTCATTATTTGAACGTTTTGAAAAGTTAGTTCACAATTATTAATAATATTTTCATTATAAGAATAATTTGTATTGATTATAGTTCTCCCATTGCAATAGCCCCCATCCAAGAAGTTAACATTTGAATTATCAGGGTCAAGCCAGCTTTTCAAAGATTTAAATTTGGAGGAAAATGTATTCCAAGAGGCGGAAAATATCCCGTACCTTGTATATTGCTTAGAACTACAATTAGTAGTAGGTCCTGCTACCCATGCCTGCCCAATGATCCTGCTATTTGAATTGAATAAGGGTGAACCAGATGATCCACCATATAGATGTGACTGTTGAAAAAAAACTTCAATAGTGGCAGAACCAATTCCACCTAATGTATCAGATATTGCAATTTTTTTAAATTCTCCATTGGGATGATGTATTCCTACTGTTGTTTGATTTCCAATTAATGCTTGTCTATCCCATCCATTGAAATAAGCTCTTATTGGGGGGCTTAATTCATATGGACTCTCCGTTAATTTAAGCAATGCAAAATCTGAGTTACCAGGATCCTTAGCTATAAGAGTTGCTCCTGTAGTTGAAGGTGAAGTAAAATTATCAGTATTATCGCAATTTGAGCTTTCATAATTCCAATAAAAAACCCAATCTGATGCATCTGGATTAGTTTCTGGATCTAATCCACCTAAACAGTGTTTGGCAGTTAAAAAATACAATGTGTTGTCATTTTTAACATTTTTTATTAAACTACCTGAACATCTAGGTAAGCCGGCAACAAAAATTAGAGCTACTCCTGTTTTCTCATCTTGCCAATTTGCTCCTTCTGGACAATTTATATTATATGAACAAGATGCATTTGTATTAGCCTGCGTAGAAAGCTCAATTTGATTTTTATATTTAACACCTTTTATAACTTTTGAAATGGAAATTATGCTATTCTCTTTTGTATTTTCTGGTTGATAATATTCTAAAGTAATTTTATCACCATGAACTAAGCTTGTAGCAAACTTTCCTGGTTTTTCTTTTGTCCCTTTATTATTTCTTGAAGTAAAACCTCCTATAAAATGTTTTTTTTGTTCATTATAAATATGAAGAGTAGCTCCATCAGCTAGCCAAAATTTGTCATAAAGTAGGTTGATTGATTTTGCTCCTTTTACAATTATTTCTAATTTCCATATTTTAGCCCCGTTTTCTAATGTAAACCATTCGCCCGCATTTTCCATAGAAATAGTTGTTTTGCATGGAACACCGATTTCAAATGGAATTTTATCAATTTCATCCAAACTATCAATTTTCTTTATTTTTTCTATATCCAACTCTTCAAACAGTATTTCTTTCTTATACAAACAGTGAGTCACTATATTTTTCTCCATCCCATTAAAATACTTTGGCTTTGAACCGTTGCTTATTTGACAATAGCTTTTTATTGAATATGTTACTATTATCACCAGTTGGAATAAGCCAATACTTAAGGTACGTTTCATATTATCAGATTTTAATTAATTTAAATAAGAAAGAATGATTATTTGAATCAAAATATTTTAGAAAGTAAATGCCCGTATTTTTTATATTTTCTAATGATGAAGGATTTTCCTTTGATTCACTAACTATACTACCATTGATGTCTATTATTTGTGTTTTAAAATCCACTCCTTTAGTGTTGGAAAAGTAAATTTTACTTTTTTCAGTAATGGGATTGGGATAAATACTTACCCCTAATAAATCGTGGTTATCGAAAATAGAAGTAATATTCTTTACCTTCACAAAAAAATTATCCACCCAAATACAACCATTTGAGTCAGTAATTTTAACGGTATATTCAGTAGTTGTATCAGGCTTTGCTGTAGGCGAAGCCTGATATGGATTTGATATTTTATACTGAGGGGTCCAAAAATATGTTAATGGAGGTTTAGCTCCAATTAATTCATTCCTGGAAGAAATATTTACACTATCCCCTAAATTAATTATAGAGCCAAAGTATACAAGTGTGATTTGTCCGATGCATCTGGTAATGCTGACACTATCTTCAAGAATACTATTGTTATTAACAACATAGAGTTTAAATTTTAGTATACCACCTGTATAACTAGTTGAGTTTTTTAGAATAGGATTAGCTACTGTGGTATCATTAAGAAGGTCTGAAGCCGTATACCTGTTGGCTGAATTATCTATAAAGCTGCATTCCCATTTGTATATGGTATTCGTATCTGCCATAGAAAAGGTTGGATTGCCCCCCAATTGATAAGAATTAAATGGATAATTTAAAATAGTGTCCTTACCTGCATCAATTGTTTGCCCATCAATTTTGTAATTAACGAGAACAATAAAACTTATTATTCCAATTATCTTTTTCATATCTATTCAACGATTACCATTCTTTTACTATCTACAATATTGCCATCTACTACCAAAGTATAGGCAAAGAGACCCGCATACAGTTCATTGGCTTTTAAAGTTACATAACTTTCGCCTTTGGTTGCTATTGGCAGGGCTTTTATTTGCTTGCCACTTAGGTCGGTTATGGTGATAAAGGCATTGTGGGCTGTTTCAGGAATGGAATAGCGTATTTGTGTTTCTTGAGAGAAAGGGTTCGGGGTGTTTTGGTATAGGTAAGTACCTGCTAGCGTAGTATTGGCAGCTTCTACTCGAGCATCTGTTGCACTTGTTTTGCCTTTTTCGAGCTTTTTTACTTTGGCTTCTAGCGTTTCTATCTTGGTATTTTGCTCTTTCATGGCCTCTACAAGTATAGGGATGATGGCAATATAATTGACAGTTTTCAATCCCATTTTCGTGTTGTATGAAACTACTTCAGGCAATATGGTTTCTAATTCTTGTGCAATAAAGCCATATTGCGTTTTCAATTTCGTAGAAGAATCTCCAAAGGCAATTTTTACTTTTTTCCTTTCAGTTATAGTTTTAATCGCATTTTGATTTGATTTATTTGCAACTGCTGTTGAGGAGATTTGTGCAGGTTGGGTGGTATCGGTCGATACTGTAATCTGCTCAATTTCTAAAGAATCTACCATATTATAGTTTACACCACGCATTTGCAATATTTTAGCAAGTGCATTATTGCAGGTCTTTATATTGCTTTTCAGTTTTCTATCTGAATATAATTGCATTCCAGCCGAATATACAGGTCCAGCAAAGCTTCCAGTTCCAGTTGACCATGTATTTCCAGCACCATCTACATACCATTTTTGTAACCCATCTATGTAATTATAAACTACAAAAGCTCTGGTAGACCATTGGTTAACTTGCGATTTCACTGCATCGCCATAATTACCCGATCCATAGGTGCGAGCAAAGAAGCTGGGAATGTTAGTTGCTTCAATATTTAGTTTTGCGGAGGGATTGGGGTTGCCAATGTTTACATTGCCGTTGGCATTAATTCTAACTTTTTCAGCTTGGTTAGTGTAAAAAGCAAGTCCTGTATTATTTGAATATACGCTTTCTGAAACGGCAGCTATTCCTGCAAATTTATAGTATTCTCCAGGAAATCCCGTCAAAAATTTTATTCCTACAAAGTTTCCTGGGTCTGTAACTGTGGCTTTTATTTGTTGCATCCAGCCATTTGTGTTCCCTTCAATTTGAAATTGAGTGCCAGGATTTGTTGTCCCAATTCCTACATTTCCATTAGACAATACTTTCACCTGCCCTTGAGCAAGCATTGAAGCAAATACAAGCAATACATAAAGTTTTTTCATAATTTTTGGTTTTTAATAATTTGTGAAGGGTTTAGAAGCTTGTAGATTAATTTTCAATATTAACGGAAATAAACAATAAAGTCACAGGTAACAATATTATTTTATTGTTAACAATCACGACCCAAAAGTAAATACTAATAAATCCGTCTTATCATTCGGCAGGTTGTATATTATGCTTGTTGTTATATTTTTTATAACTTCAAAAAATATACTTTCCATTTCCTTGGCCTGTCTCCTTATAGTCCAAAATAGAATGTGTTTGTCAGGGGACAACCAAGGTGTAGATACACTTTTATTGATTTGAAACAGACCACCAGTCTTGAGTTTAAGTTTTTCAATTCGTGGCTTATTTTTCGCAATTACCCATTAATTTTGCAGCCTAATTTATTTACATTCATGGCTGCCGAACAACTCCCCACCTTAGAAACCGCTCAAAAACTTGGACTTTTACCGGAAGAATTCGATAAAATAGTATCCATTTTAGGTCGCAACCCCAATTTTACCGAGCTCAGTATTTTTTCTGTAATGTGGAGCGAGCATTGTTGCTATAAAAACTCCATAGTTTGGTTGAAAAAACTGCCCAAAGATTCGCCTCGAATGCTTGCCAAAGCAGGCGAAGAAAATGCTGGATTGGTAGATATAGGCGATGGATTGGCTTGCTCATTTAAAATTGAAAGCCACAACCACCCATCGGGGG
>CAZMFZ010000136.1:5766-8651 GCA_964565665.1 uncultured Bifidobacteriaceae bacterium
TACCAAGGTGCAGCTACCGGAGTTGGGGGCATCAATAGGGATATTTTTACCATGGGAGCAAGACCCATTGCTCAACTTAACTCATTGAGATTCGGAAATTTGACCAACGAAAAAGCCAAATGGCATTTGAAAGGAGTAGTAAAAGGCATTGGCGATTATGGCAATGCATTTGGCATTCCTACAGTAGGTGGTGAAATATACTTTGACGATTGCTACACCATCAATCCATTGGTAAATGCTTTTTCAGCCGGAATAGCAAAAGTGGGGCATACGGCCTCTGCCACTTCTTATGGTGTTGGAAATCCCGTTTTTATTGTGGGTTCTTCTACAGGCAAAGATGGGATTCACGGAGCTGCTTTTGCCTCCAAAGATTTGACCGAAGACAGCACCAAAGATTTGCCTGCTGTGCAGGTGGGCGATCCTTTTATGGAGAAATTATTGCTTGAAGCTTCCCTAGAAGTGCTGGAAACAGGTTCGGTAATTGGCATTCAAGATATGGGAGCGGCAGGTATTATATGTTCTACTTCAGAAATGAGTGCCAAAGGCGAACATGGTATGGTAATTTGGCTCGATAAAGTGCCTATGCGTCAGGCCAATATGAAGCCTTTTGAAATATTGCTTTCAGAAAGCCAAGAGCGAATGTTGGTGGTGGTTAAAAAAGGTGAAGAACATAAAATACAAGCCATATTCGATAAATGGGATTTGAATTGTGCCCAAATAGGAGTAGTTACAGATTCTAAACGGCTGCACTTCTATTACAATTTGAAAGAAGAACATCACTCTGAAATGGAGCTGTTGATGGAAACAGGCATTCAAACAATTAATAATTCATCATTACTAATTAATAATTTAGTTGCCGATGTCCCTTGCCATGATCTAGTATTGGGTGGTGGCGCTCCTGTATATCACAAAGATTACAAAGAGCCAGCTTATTTTGCAGAATACCAAAAATTCAATATTGAAGATGTGAAGCAGCCTTCTAATTATGCTGAGATAGCCAAATATTTATTGCAACGCCCAAGCATAGCCTCCAAACGCTGGATTGCACGCCAGTATGATAGCATGGTAGGTACGGTAAATATGGGTACAAACGCCCCTTCTGATTCTTCCATTGTAAAAATAAAAGGCACAAACAAGGCTTTAGCAATGAATGTAGATTGCAACGGAAGGTATGTAAATGCCAATCCGGAAGAAGGTTGTGCCATGGCAGTGGCAGAAGCGGCCAGAAATGTAGTGTGTAGTGGTGGTGAGCCTTTGGCCATTACCAATAATTTAAATTTTGGCAATCCGAACAATCCATTTGTTTATTGGCAGTTTGTAGGTGCCATTAAGGGCATGATAAAAGCTTGCGAGAAATTTCAAACGCCAGTTACAGGTGGCAATGTGAGTTTTTATAACCAATATGCTACTCCAGATGGCGAAACGAAGCCCGTATTCCCAACCCCCACGATAGGTATGTTGGGGCTTTTGGAAGATAGAAGCAACCAAATGACTTTAGATTTCAAAAATGAAGGCGATTTTATATACTTAATTGGCAAATCTGTAAATGATATAGCTTCATCGGAATATTTATACAGCTATTTAAATGTAAAAGCATCACCAGCTCCTTATTTCAACTTAGATGAGGAATATGATTTGCAGCAGACTATTAAGCAATTAATCAAACAAAAGCTGATAAATGCCTGTCACGATGTATCAGATGGGGGATTGATAACTGCACTTACCGAATCAGCTATGCCCAGAGGTCTTGGTTTTGAGGTTCATACAGATGCTTTCATTCGCAAAGATGCTTTCCTATTTGGCGAAGCCCAAAGTAGAGTGGTGGTGTCGGTACCCAAAGCCAAAGTAGATGCCTTTACCCGCTTTTTCGAAAAAATGGAGGTAGACTATCTGTTTTTAGGCAATGTAACTGGAAATGAGGCAATTGTGGATGGACAAACTTATTTCACTGTTGCTGAAATTAAAGATTTGTACGATAATGCCATAGAGAGAATGTTGGGATAGAATTAAAATAGTTGTATAACCCTAAAATTTCAGGGTTATACAACTATAAAATCAACTCTCAATAAAATCTTTAGCAACCCACCCTGTAATTTCAGTAGTCACTTTCAGCCAACCGTTTTTTTCTTCTAATACCGTTACATTTTGTCCCTTTTTCAATGGTTTGGCCACCATTTCGGCAGTTTTGTCAGGGTTAAGGCGAATATTGAGTTGATCTGCTTTTACCGTGCCCAATGTCATTACATTTTCTTCTACGCCATCATCTTGCCTGCTATTCAAGATTCTATCTCTCAATTTTTCTAGAGGAAAAGCGGGTCCCGGATCCGTTTTCCGTAGAGGTGATATTTCTTCGTGGCCTAAAATAAATTTAATAGAGTAGGTCTGAGTCAAAACCGCACAAATATCAAACACAGCCTCAATCTGCTTTTCAGTAAATGTATGCCAATATTTTGGTGAGGTTTGATTTCTATGGGTCAGGTATACTACTTCACTTTCAGGGTATACTTTATTAAACCACGAAATGTATTTGTCGCCTGATTTGGTGAGCTCGCCTGGGTTGTCTATTTCTATTCCTATCGAATATTGGTTGAAACCCGACCTACCTTGGTATTGACTTTTACCTGCGTGCCAAGCCACGGTATTGAAAGGTACTAACTGGGTGATTTCGCCTTGCTGACCTATTACAATGTGGGCAGAAGTGCGTTTGTCAGATGCTACTTTATCATCGCATAATGTGCGAATGGCCGATTCGGCAGAAGAGCCTGCAGTGAAATGAATAATTATTGTATCCATTGCTCCAGACTTAAACACGCCCGCAGTATTTGGCGATTTTATGAATTTGATGTTATCGCCTTGCAAAATATTGTCTTTAATTTCCATAAGAG
>CAZMFZ010000137.1:0-8637 GCA_964565665.1 uncultured Bifidobacteriaceae bacterium
TGGTTACTGTAAACACCGCTTATACAGGGGCCAATTCCGATATTATCGAAAGCCAAATTACCGAGCCGCTTGAAAAGCAAGTCAATGGTATTCCGGGTATTCGCAGTATTTCATCTTCCAGTGCCATTGGCTCGAGCAACATTACCATCGAGTTTAATTTGGGAATAAATCTCGATGTTGCAGCCAACGATGTACGAGATAAAGTAAGTCAAGCTCTCAGAAATTTACCCCAAGATATTGACGCTCCGCCAGTAGTGAGTAAGGCTGATGCCAACAGCGATTTCATTATATTGATGGCTGTGCAAAGCCGTACCAAGGGCTTGCTTGATTTGAGCGATTATGCTGAAAATGTATTGCAACAGCAATTTCAAACCATCAACGAAGTGAGTTCGGTTGGCGTGAGAGGTGCCAAGTATGCGATGCGCATCTGGATGAATCCCGGCAAAATGAATGCCTACAATGTGTCATTTGCCGATATTTCAGCTTCGCTAAATAAAGAAAATGTAGAATTGCCTTCCGGTAAAATATACGGCAATGCAACAGAACTCACTATTCGAGCTTTGGGAAGGCTTACCACTGAGAAGGAATTTAAAGACTTGATTATTAAGCAAGATGCCACAGGAATTATTCGCCTGAGCGATGTAGCTAAAGTAGAATTGAGCAGCGAAAACTTGCAACAAAGCACCAAATACAATGGGTTAAATTCTGTAATTCTCACACTTACCCCACAGCCTGGAGCCAACTACATTCGCATTGCCGATGAATTTTATAAAAGACTGGGCGAGATAAAAAAATCGAACAAATCAGATTTTGAGTTTCAGGTATTGGTTGATAATACCCGCAACATCCGCAAATCGCTTGAAGAAGTGCAGGAAACGTTGCTTATTTCTTTCAGTTTAGTTGTGTTGGTCATCTTTATATTCTTCCGCAATTGGCTCATTGCCATTCGCCCGCTTATCGATATTCCTATATCACTGATTGCAACCTTTTTTATTATGTATTTGGCCGGTTTTTCTATCAATGTACTCACACTTTTAGGCATAGTATTGGCAACCGGACTTGTAGTAGATGATGGGATTGTCGTAACCGAAAACATATTCCGCAAACTAGAAAAAGGGCTTCCCATCCGTCAGGCAGCTTTGGAAGGCAGTAAAGAGATATTTTTCGCGGTAGTTTCTACTTCTATTACATTGGCTGTGGTGTTTCTTCCTGTAATGTTTTTGCAGGGATTTGTAGGTAGTTTATTCAAAGAATTTGGTGTAGTGGTAGCTTCGGCTGTATTGATTTCTGCATTCGTTTCATTAACCATTACTCCTGTATTGAATGTGGTACTCAATCGTAAAAATTCAGGTCATGGCAAATTTTACGAACGCACAGAACCATTTTTTAAAGGGATGGAAACGGTCTACCATTCTTTACTTCAAAATTTCATGAAAATCAGATGGGCAGCTTGGGTGATTATTGGCATAAGCGGATTGGTTGCAGTACTTATTTACAGAAGTCTGCAAACTGAACTAGCTCCCATTGAAGACCGTGATTCCATTCGCTTTGCACTTACCGCTCCCGAAGGTTCGAGCTTTGAATACACCAAAAAAATAGCCGACAACCTCACTGATTTTCTATACGATTCCATACCGGAGAGAGATTTTGTATTTAATGCAGTACCAAGCTTTGCCGCTACAGGCGGGGCAAACACAGCTTTTGGTCGCATTGGGTTAATTCCAGCAAGTGAAAGAAAAAGATCGCAAAACGATATTGCTAATGAAATAAATAAGAAAATGAGGCGGTTTAATAATGCCAGAATCTTTGCCATTCAAGAGCAAACCATTTCAGTAGGCTCAGGTTCTCGTAGTTCACTTCCGGTTCAATTCATTTTGCAAAACCTTGATTTTGAGAAATTTAAAACGGTAGTGCCTAAGTTTTTAGATGAAGCGAGAAAAGATAGAACTTTCCAGAATGTAGACGTAAACTTGAAATTTAACAAACCCGAACTTGACCTTACAGTCGATAGAATCAAAACCAAAGATTTGGGATTAGCTACCGCAGATGTTGCCGAAGTGGTGCAAGCGGCATTCAGTGGCAGAAGATTGGCGTATTTCAATATGAATGGAAAGCAATATCAAGTAATAGGACAAGTAGAACGCTCAGATCGCACCACTCCGCAAGACATTGAAAGATTGTATGTTCGCAACAGCAGAGGTGAAAATATACCCTTATCGGCTGTGGTGAAAATGGAAGAAACGAGTAATCCGCCTGCTATTTTTCATTACAATCGCTTCAAAGCTGCCACTATTTCGGCTTCACTTGCCGAGGGTAAAACCATTGGAGATGGTATAGTAGCCATGAAATCTATTGCCGATAAAGTGCTTGACGAATCTTTTACAACCTCTCTGAGCGGGCCTTCGAGAGATTATGCTGAAAGTTCATCTAATACTTCTTTTGCCTTTTTATTGGCTCTCGCATTGATATATTTAGTATTGGCGGCTCAATTCGAAAGTTTTATCGACCCATTTATTATTATGCTTACTGTGCCCTTGGCCTTGGCTGGAGCATTGATTAGCCTTTGGCTATTTAATCAAACTATAAATATATTTTCCCAAATAGGAATGATAATGCTGATAGGTTTGGTAACCAAAAATGGAATTTTGATTGTGGAATTTGCAAACCAAAAGCGAGCAAATGGCATGAGTAAAATGGATGCCGTAGTAGAGGCCGCCACACAAAGATTAAGACCTATACTAATGACAAGCTTAGCAACAGCCTTAGGTGCTTTGCCCATAGCATTGAGTTTGGGTGCAGCATCTACCAGCCGAATTCCATTGGGTATTGTAATTGTGGGCGGAATAATGTTTTCACTTTTGCTCACGCTGTTTGTGATTCCAGCAGTTTACACCTTTATTTCAGGTAAACATGAAGCCAAAACAGACCATTCTCCTGCACCAAACCTTATTTCAGAATGAATAAATTAACATTCCTCACCAGCGTAATATTCAGTTTAAATACTTTTTCCCAAGAAAAACTCAGTTTGCAAGAAGCCATCAATATCGCTTTAAAAAACAACTACGATATTCAGCTAGCTAAAAACATTGTAGAAATTAATGCTTCTAATAATAGCTACGGAGTTGCTGGAGGGCTTCCCCAAGTATTAGGAACTGCTACTGACCAAGAACAAATACAAAATATCCGACAAGAGACACTTAATAACCAGCCACCGAGAATAGCCAACGGGGCTTTGGGAAATACTTTAAATGCCAATGTGAATGGCTCATTGCTTCTTTTTAATGGAATGCGAGTAGTGGCTACCAAAAAGCGATTAGAAATGCTAGAAACCCAAAGCCAACAACAACTCAACGCTCAAATTCAGAATACAATTGCCCAAGTAATGGTAAGCTATTATGATATTATTCGCCAACAAAGTTATCAGAAAACGATAGAAAAATCCATTCAAGCATCAGAAGCCAAGCTTTCCATAGTAGAAAATCAGCAAAAAGTGGGGCTTTCCAATAACGTAGATTTGTTTCAATCGCAAGTCGACTTGAATAATTTGAAACAAACTTCTATATCCCAACAATTGGTTTCAAATCAATCACAAACTGATTTTTACACTTTATTAAACACTACTAATTCTGGTTCATATATTTTTCAAGACAGCATTTTAATAGATAAAAACCTTAAAATTGACTCAATTATGAATTTTATTGAGAAAAATCCCGAGATAATAGCTTCAGAAATCCAGGTGAAAATAAGTGAACAGTTGGTAAAAGAAACCGCAGCCCAACGCTATCCAACTTTACGTTTAAATACAGGGTTTAATTATAGCCGGGCTCAAAGTAGTGGTGGTTTTTTCTTATTAAACCAAACGTATGGCCCATTTATAGGTGCAAGCCTCAATGTACCTATTTACAATGGAAATATTTTTAAAAGGCAACAACAGGTTGCAAAACTCAATGCTATATCTACAACTATTCAAAGAAATGCTTTGCAGCGTACTTATCAATCCAATACTGCTAAGATGTGGCAATCATACACTTCCTCGCTTCAGCAATTGGAAACAGGGCTTGAGAATTATAAAATTGCAGCAAAGCTTTTAGATTTGGTCGTAAAGCGATTCGAATTGCGACAAGCCACCATTGTAGATATGAAACTTGCTCAACAAAGTTTTGAAAATGCAGGCTATTTACTAGTGAATCTAAGCTTTGCCGCCAAAGCAGCAGAGATTGAGCTTAAAAGAATGGCTAATAAGCTGAGTTTTTTATATTGAGAGGTTAAAAAAGTGGCTCCGAGGCGAATCGAACGCCTATCTAAAGTTTAGGAAACTTCTATTCTATCCGTTGAACTACGATGCCTGTAAATTGATTTTCAAATCTGAAAAGCCTGCAAAACTAAACAAATGTCTTTATCAAACCCAATTTTTTCAACACGATTTTTAAGCTTTTGTCTTGTTTCAATAAAATAAATTTCACCATCTCTTTTGCAAATCAGATATTTGTTGTAGTTTTACAGTCCGAATAAAAAACCACACCGCGGGATGGAGCAGTTGGTAGCTCGTTGGGCTCATAACCCAAAGGTCATAGGTTCGAGTCCTGTTCCCGCTACTACAACAAAGACTAAGCAGTCTTAAGTAAGTCAAAAGCCTCTAATCCAGAGGCTTTTTTCTTGTTCAATCAATCCTATTTCGAACCCCCGCATCACAATTTCATGGATTTTCTACAGCAGTCTTTCAGTGTAAAGTTTGAATATAAAGTATACTTCACTTCACATCTTTTTGCACCTTCAAATCGTGTATTTCAAGAATTTATCAACTCCAACCGAATAGAAGGTGCAATACAAAAGTTACTGTTTGTAGTAGATGAAAATCTAAAAAATTCATTTCCAGAGCTTGAAAATCATATTAAAAATTATTTTTTAGCGATTGACTATTTACAAGTTATACCTGAAATTTTATATATAAAAGGTGGTGAAGCATCCAAAAATGACGAAAATCTTTTCTATAAAATTGTGAATGCAATCAACAACAATGGCATCGATAGGCATTCATATTTGGCTGCCATCGGTGGCGGATCTACTTTAGATTTAGCAGGCTATGCCGCATCCATTTCACATAGAGGTATTCGCCATATTCGCATTCCCACCACAGTTTTGTCGCAAAACGATTCGGGTGTCGGGGTAAAAAATGGCATCAATTTTTTCAATAAAAAGAATTTTTTAGGAACTTTTGCTCCACCTATTGCAGTTTTCAACGATTTTCAATTCCTCACAGCTTTGAGCAATGCAGAATGGCGGTCAGGCATTGCAGAAGCCATAAAAGTGGCTTTGATAAAAGATGAAACATTTTTTATTTGGCTTGAAAAAAATGCCAATCTGCTCATATTCAGAGATATGCCATCTATACAATATCTTATTAAGCGATGTGCCGAATTGCATTTACAACACATTGCTTCTGGCGATCCATTCGAAAAGGGGTCATCACGTCCACTCGATTTTGGCCATTGGAGTGCTCATAAGCTAGAGCAATTGACAGATTTCACCATTAGGCATGGCGAGGCTGTAGCGATGGGCATTGCTTTAGATAGCGCCTATTCACACCTCACCGGTCGCATTTCTGAGTTGGAAATGAAAAGAATTTTAAATTTAATTCGTGCCATAGGCTTCCAGCTTACGCATCCATTCTTAAAAGTGAATTCTGGAAATAGCCCTTTATTGCTCGGATTGAATGAATTTAGAGAACATCTAGGTGGAAAACTAACTATTATGCTTTTAAAATCTATTGGTAAGGGGGAAGAAGTAAATGAAATGAATGCTGATATAATTATGAAAAGTAGCTCTATGCTTTCTAATTATTAACTGATGTTACAAAACCTAGCTAGATTTTATTTTTCAAATTATTTTATTCTTTCGGCATTATTCAGTTATTAAAAAATTTATGTAACTAGTTGAATATTGCCAAAAGCGGGATTAGAAAATATTTTACTAGTTTTGAATTGAACTTAATGCCCTACTCATATGAAAACCTCATTCGGTCATCTCACCTATTGTACCAATATTCATTCAGGAGAAAGCTGGAACGAACATTTTGCAGAATTAAAAAAATATATTCCCACAATAAAGAAAAATCTTAGTGCAAATGAGGCTTTTGGAATCGGACTCAGGTTGTCTAACACGGCATCGCTCGATCTGATAAAGGATGAAAATTTGGAAACTTTCAAAACATGGCTAATCCATGAAAATTGTTATGTTTTTACTTTAAATGGCTTTCCTTATGGTAATTTCCATAGTTCTGAAGTAAAAGACAAAGTACACCTGCCCGATTGGCTCACTAATGAACGCGTGTATTATACCAATCGCCTCATCAATATTTTGGCCGAATTGCTGCCTGATGATTTAGAGGGTGGCATTTCCACATCTCCCTTATCTTACAGGCATTGGCATGGAACCACTCAAGAAAAAAAAATAGCTTTTGAAAAATCGACACTAAACATTCTAAAAGTGGTCGAGCAATGCTCTGAAATCAAAGCCCTTACAGGCAAGATTATACACATCGATATTGAGCCTGAGCCCGATGGATTACTTGAAACCACCGATGAACTCATCCATTGGTACAACCATTATTTACTGCCCAAGGCTTACGATTATTTCCAAATTAAATTTGGGTACCATGCTGGCAAAATTGAAACTTTAATTAAACGCCACATAAAAGTATGTTACGATGTGTGTCATGTGGCTGTAGGGTTTGAAAATCATGAAGAAGCCATTCAAAAACTAGCCAAAGAAAATATTGGAATAGGCAAAATTCAACTGACTGCAGCCATAAAAGCAGATATGGGTGCTGATAAATCAAAATTAGAGGCTGAATTCCAACTATTTAGTGAATCTACCTATTTACATCAAGTTGTTGCTTTGCAAATTGACAACTCCTTAAAAAGATATACTGATCTGCCTTTCGCTCTTGCGGAAATTAGGCATGTTAATAATAAAGAATGGCGAGCTCATTTTCACGTCCCTTTATTTATAGAAAACTACGGCACATTGAAATCTACTCAAGAAGATATTGCTCAAGTATTGGCTATCCAAAAAAAACACAATATTTCTCAGCATTTAGAGATAGAAACTTATACTTGGGAAGTGCTTCCGGAGGGCTTAAAACTACCTATTGACAAATCTATTATCAGAGAATTCACTTGGGTTAAACAAAAATTAGAGGAGAATATTTAAAATGAGAAAAACAGTTGTAATCGATATTGTAGGGCTTTCTACTTCGCTTATTGGTGAATTCACCCCGTTTTTAAAGCATTACATAGCTAAAAAGCATTTGCAGACTATTATTCCTATGCTTCCTGCGGTTACTACTGCCGTACAATCTACTTATATTACAGGAAAATGGCCAAGCGAACATGGCATTGTAGGCAATGGCTGGTACGACAAAGTGGAATCCGAAATTAAATTTTGGAAGCAATCCAATAAATGGGTACTAGCTGAGAAAATATGGCAGCGTGCTAAAAAAGAAAATCCCGATTTTACTTGCAGCAATATGTTTTGGTGGTACAATATGTACTCTTCGGCAGATTATTCAGTCACACCACGCCCCAATTACTTGGCAGATGGTCGAAAGATGCCCGATTGCTATTCGCAACCAGCCGAATTGAGAGATGAATTACAACAAAAATTGGGTCAGTTTCCTTTATTTCAGTTTTGGGGGCCAGCTGCAAATATCAAATCAAGCCAATGGATTGCGGATGCTTCCCTTCATACAGATCAAAAATACAATCCCACCCTCACTTTAATCTACCTGCCTCATTTAGATTATTGTTTGCAGAAATTCGGACAAGACTTCTCTAAAATTAAAAAAGAACTAGGTGAAATCGATGCTATTATCAAGCAATTAGTTACTTATTATGAAAGTAAAAATGCCGAAATTATATTGCTTTCCGAATATGGAATCAATTCGGTTTCGCAACCCATTCACATAAATCGAATATTAAGAGCCAATGATCATCTACAAATAAGGGTGGAGCGAGGGTTAGAATTGCTAGATGCAGGTTCTTCAAAAGCCTTTGCTGTTGCCGACCATCAAATAGCACACTTATATGTAAATGAACCTTCCCTAATACCTCAATTGAAAGCTTTGCTTGAAAATATTCATGGCATTCAATTAATTTTAGATAAAAAAGCCCAACAACAATATCATCTAAATCATGAGAGGTCGGGCGATTTGGTGTTAGTGGCAGATGAAAAAAGCTGGTTTACCTATTATTTTTGGAAAGACGATGCTATGGCTCCCGATTATGCCCGATGTGTAGATATTCATAAAAAACCTGGCTACGACCCAGCTGAAATGTTCATGACATCAAAGTTTAGAGCCGGCTACAAATTGCTTCGCAAAAAGCTTGGATTCCGCTATATAATGGATATAATTCCCCTTGATGCGTCTCTAATAAAAGGGTCTCATGGAGGCATAAGTGCTTCTGAAGAATTTCATCCTGTTTTGATTTCTAATTTCGTGAAAAATAAAACCAGTCTAGAGGCTACTGATGTCTATGCAGTTATTTGGAAAACTTTGGATATTATGAACAGAAAAATCTAAGAGCACACCTCCCCTTATTTCATTACAGAACCATTTGCCAGATTATTTTTTAGTGT
>CAZMFZ010000138.1:0-8359 GCA_964565665.1 uncultured Bifidobacteriaceae bacterium
TACCGTAATAGGTTTTTAGAGATGCCCTTTATTTAAAACTAAATACCAATTTCATTAACCTATGAATTAATTCTGTGGAAGTTTCTTAGGCAATGACATTTAACTAAATACATCAATACTTCACCTTATACTTTGTGAGGTATTTTTCATTTAAGGCTTTTTGCTTATCCATAAGGTCTATTTTTTCTCCTTTAAGATAAGCTGATTGCACTTTGCTGGTTTTCATATCTAAAATATCGCCTTCGGAAATGACAAAACTAGCTTGCTTACCGGCCTCAAGCGTTCCTAATTTATCGTCTATGCCCAATATTTGAGCTGGAGTTAAGGTAATGGCACGCAAGGCTTCTTCCTTTGTGAGGCCATAGTTGGCAGCCGTTCCCGCTACATACGCCAAGTTTCTAGAATGGGCAGCTTCCATATCGCCATAGTAGCTGAATGCAAATTTTACACCTGCGTTTTTCATTTTTACAGGCAACGTATATGCATAATCTACTTCACCTTCCGAATTAGGCGGAGTATTATGAAGGCGGTAAAGCACTACAGAAACATTATTTTTAGCTAGTTCATTTACCACTGGTAAGGCCTCATTTGCCCCAACTATAGCTACTTTTACTATTTCAAATGCCTTTACAAACGCTAATACTTCTAATATTTCTTTGGGTTTATTGGCTGCGATAAATAAAGTTTGCGAATTGTTAAATATGCCTTTCACGGATTCAAGTCTTAAATTTTTTGGCATTCTTGTTCCCAAATGATAAGCTTTAGCGTCTGTGAAAAAAACTTTTAGTTTCTGAATTTCTTTCGCTCTGTTAGTAGCAAATTCGGTTTTGGCTGCATCTGCTAAATATCCCGCAGGGTAAAACTCAGGCCAATTTATATGTAAACCTTCATCAGCCTTTATCATTGCTTCTTCCCCAGTCCAGCCATTGAGATACACTGCCGAACTGCTACCCGCAATTATGCCGCCTCTGGGTGTAACTTGAGCTGCTAAAACACCATTTGAACGCAAGGTAGGAATAATATCACTATCTACATTGTAGGCAACACCTGCTCTAATATGCGTATTAAGACTTCCTATTTCGTAAAAATCATTAGAAGCACGCACATAATCTATCTCCGTAAGCCCAATACTAGAATACAATGAAATCAATCCCGGATATAAGTGTGCTTGCTTGGCATCGATTATTTCCTTGCCTGAAAAGTTTATTTTGGCATCTTTCTCAAACCCTACAAATTGAATTTTATCTTTTTCAGTAACCAATATTGCATTTTCAAATAACTGGCCATTGCCAACATGAATGGTGGCATTTTTCACTACCAAGCCTTGTGAAAAAGCTTGTATGCCAATTATTGATAATAAAAATACTAATTTCATCATGCAGTTACTGTTTCTTTTTTAGCCATTACTTTCCTAAACATGGTTCTGAAAATATGATCCCAAAAAGCGGTAGAAACCCCAAAGCCCCTTTCAGGCTCTACGTAATGGTGACGCATGTGATGGTTTTTCAAATCGGCCCAAAATTTGGATTTGAAATTGCCATGATGAAGGAAATAATGGCTCATGTCGTAAAACAAATAACCGGCCACATAGCCAATAAAATAGGCATCTACATATTGTGCAGATAGAATAAAATAAAATAAGGCGTAGAAAAAAACGCAAAGCGGCAGACTGATAGATGGCACCATCACTAACCGTTTGCTGTCGTTGGGATAGTCGTGATGTACACCATGGGTGATAAAATGAATTCTTTTGCCAATTTCAGAACTTGGTTCGTGGTGAAAAATAAAGCGATGGAGAATGTATTCGGTAAACGTCCAAAGAAAAAGACCCAAAATGATGAGCAAAGGAATTTGCCAAAATGTATTGTGGTATATAAAAATTGATCGGTAAAAGCACAGTATAATAAGCGGCACGTAAATATAAAGCGGCACAGAAAAGTGTATTCTCGATATTTTGTCGAGAGCAGGACTTTTGAACATTCTTACAGATTCGTCTTGGTTAGACACAAATAATTTTGCCATAAATGATTAGCCCATTCTTTGCCCCGCCCTAAATGGAAAGGTACTCCCCGTTATAGATTTTACTTCTATAGATGAGGATTTATAATGGATTGTTTTTTAAAATGTAAAAGATATATATTTCTTCAAAAATAATCAAAATTTCATTCTCTCAAGCTCTCGCTTGGCATCCTTTTCTTTCAAGTCGTCTCGTTTGTCAAAAAGCTTTTTGCCTTTGGCTACTGCAATTTCCATTTTAGCAAAACCTCTATCTGTAATGAATAGTTTGATCGGAATCAAACTTATACCCTGATCATCAAGCTTTTTAGCTATTTTATAGATTTCCTTTTTGAGTAGCAATAGTCTTCGTTCTCGCAATGGCTCATGATTTAGGTACGTGCCTTTGTCATATACGGAAATGTGCATATTTTTAATAAAGATGCCACCTTCATTTACATAGCAATACGCATCTTGTAAGTTTACTTTTTGTTGCCTGATTGATTTTATTTCAGTGCCACGCAACACTATTCCTGCGGTATAGATATCTAAAAACTGGTATTCAAACGATGCCCTTTTATTTTTAATCTCTACTTTTTTTAATAAATCACTCATGCTATTTACTGTATCAAACTAGCTTTTCAACGGTATTATATTCTATTTTTTTTAAAGAACAAAGATACATAATAAAAAAATTGAAACGGACACTAGATTAAAATCACACAAATTAGACGCTTTTCAGGTCTCACGCTCTTCTACCTTTACTTAAGATAATAATAAATATGTACGCTGTTAATATAAATCACTCAAATCTGAAAAGCGTCTTTCAGCTGTATCACGTTAAACTTTTTACACCAAACATCTGCAATAGATCGTATCTACAAAAAAATCCCCACCTTTAGAAGATGAGGATTTCATTGCTATAACTGTTCCGCCAGTTTCTCTTTATGTTTCTTCAATTGTGCTTTTAAAGCTTCTACTGCTTCATCAGCTCCGGCCTCAAACGTTCGCGAACGCTCCTTTACAAACAAATTATGTCCTGGAATATTTAGCTTCACCTCCAATACCTTATTTTCTTGATGTGAATCTTTATCAATACGTAAAAACACCTCCCCGTCAATTATTCGGTCATAAAACGTCTCAAGCTTATCTATCTTTTTCTGAATGTAATCAATCAATTTTTGGTCTGCGTCAAAGTGAATAGACTGGATGTGAAGTTTCATGGCAATAAAATTTAAAGTGTAACAAAAAAAAACAATTAGGCCTTAGGATGTGCCTGTTTAAAAACTGATTTTAACCTATCTAAACTATTATGTGTGTAAACTTGTGTTGCAGCCAAGCTGGAATGCCCAAGCAGCTCCTTTATCGCATTCAGGTCAGCCCCACGGTTTAACATATGTGTAGCAAAACTGTGCCTCAACACATGCGGACTCTTCTTTTCTGCATTAGAAACCAAACTAAGATATTTCTTCACCACCCTTTGCACCATCATCGAATACGCTTTTTCCCCTTTATCAGTACAAATAAGATAGTCTGCCTCGGATTGGTGTAGAAACGTAAGGGATTTTAGTTTGTTGTAATTCTCTATAGCCAACTGTACTTGCTTGTGCATGGGTATTATCCGCTCCTTATTCCCCTTTCCTCTTACCTTAATCGAACTGTCAAAAAAGCTAATATCATTCTCTTTTAGCCCTATCAATTCAGCCAACCGCATTCCTGTACCATATAAAAGCTCCACAATCAATTTGTCTCTCGCCCCCTCAAATGAATCTGGAAACACAATACTATCCAATAAATCGACCATATGTTTCTCCTCTACAAATATCGGAAGTCTTTTTTTGAGCTTGGGTGTTTTCACCCTTTGGGCAGGATTTGAAGCTATTAAACCGCGTTTGAGTAAAAATTTATAATATGATTTGAGGCATGCAAGTTTCCTATTTATGGATTTGGTTTCTAAATCACCGTTCGCCAAGCTCACTATCCAAGCTCTGATTAGATTATAATCCGCTTCAGAAATATTAATCAATCCAAATTCTAACTTACAAAAAATAGTAAACTGCTCAAGATCACTCTTGTACGATATTAAGGTATGGGGGCTATACCTTTTCTCAAATTGCAGGTAGTTGAAGAATGAATCGGTCATAAAACAAGGAAGGCAAAATCTAGCGATTTTGCCTTACAATGCCAATGATATTTATGAAAAATTAACTAGGAAGTGCTAAGGTATTAGCAAAAACTAATCTTCCACACTTGTTACTCCGTATTTATCGTTAATATACACCGCTTTTTTTACCTCTTCACGTCTTGCAACAGAAGGTTTTTCAAAAGCCTGTCTTCTACGAAGCTCTTTCAATACTTGTGTTTTCTCAAACTTTTTCTTAAAGCGTTTAAGCGCTTTATCTATATTTTCGTTTTCTTTAATTTCTATTACTAACATAGCTTGTGTGATTATTCTGTTACAGATGTTGCTGATTCCAATACTTCTTCTTCAGAACCGGTGCCTTCTTTCTCAGCTACCATATCTTTTTCATTTTTCCTTTCCGACAATCCTTCTTCAATAGCAGCTATAATTACTTTTGTGATAATAGCGATAGATTTGTAGGCATCATCATTTGCTGGGATAGGATAATCGATAGAAGTAGGATCAGAATTTGTGTCTACAATACCGATTACAGGAATCGACAATCTTTTAGCTTCAGAAATAGCTAAATGTTCCTTTTTAATATCAACTACAAAAAGAGCAGCAGGCAGGCGAGTTTGGTCAGCAATACCACCCAATACTTTTTGCAATTTGTCTTTCTCTCTCGTAAGCATCAGTCTTTCTTTCTTCACCATTGCTCCAAAAGCATCTTCCTTCATCATTCTTTCGATAGAAGACATTTTTTTCAATGATTTTCTAACTGTAGTAAAGTTTGTCAATAAACCACCTAACCATCTTTCAGTTATGAAAGGCATTTTCAAGCGATCTGCTTCTGTGGCTACTATCTCTTTGGCTTGCTTTTTAGTAGCAACGAATAGTATTTTTCTACCCGATTTTACGATACCTTTTACAGCTTCGGCAGCTTGATCTAAAGCCTGAATAGTCTTGTTAAGGTCGATGAGGTGGATATCATTCTGCTCTTTGAAAATGTAAGGAGCCATCTTTGGATGCCACTTACTTTTCATGTGACCAAAGTGTACCCCGGCATCTAATAATTCTTTGTACGTTACGTTTGCCATCTTGCCGATGATTTCTTTGATTGTGAATAAATAATTAAATAAATAATATGAGAAACTATTAACGTTTAACCCACTGGAATGAACGTCTTGCTTTTCTGCGACCTGGTTTCTTTCTTTCCACCATTCTTGAATCACGAGTCATAAATCCTTCTTTTTTCAAAGCTGGTTTTACATCAGCAGAATCTTCTACTAATGCTCTTGAAATGGCATGTCTGATAGCTTCTGACTGACCAGTAATACCACCTCCATTTACACTTATTTCAAATGAAAACAAACCTGCTTTATTGCTCAATGTCAATGCTTGGTTTACTACAATTCTCTTCAATTCAGAAGGGAAATACACATCAAGTGGCTTACCATTAATAGTAATTTCACCATTTCCGGGCTTCATATACACTCTTGCGACAGATGTTTTTCTTCTGCCTAAACTATTGATTGTCATATATTATAATTTTATAGCTTTGGGATTTTGTGCTGCATGAGGATGATTAGCACCTTCGTACACATATAAACTTGTGAATTGTTGACGACCTAAGCGTGATTTAGGCAACATACCTCTCACCGCCATTTCTATAAGTTGCTTAGGGTTTTTATTGAGTACTTCTCTAGGAGTAGCAAATCTTTGCCCACCAGGGTAGCCAGTATAGCGAACGTAAACTTTTTCAGTCATTTTTTTGCCTGTCAATTTTACTTTCTCTGCATTGATAACTATCACATTATCACCACAATCTATATTAGGGGTAAAACTAGTTTTGTGTTTGCCTCTCAATACCTTAGCAATATCGCTGCTTATTCTGCCCAATATTAGAGCTTCTACATCTATTACTATCCAATCTTTTTTTGCAGCCTCGTTACTTAGAGATACTGTTTTATAACTTAATGCTTCCATTTATATGTACTTTCTGAAAAAGGGACACAAAGATAAGTACATAAATTATAAAACCAATAGATGAGATAAAAATATTTTTTAGAAGCTAGATTTACTTCATTAAGATATTATAGTCAGACCTGCTAATAAATATTTTGCGTAGTTTGACTTGCAAATTAAAAACATACTTGTAATTTTGCACTCCCAATTCTAAAGCGGGTTGGGTATCCCAAAATTTTTGATTACAAAAGCTGTTGCTTTTGGTTCTGAAAAGATAAAAGATTTTAGGTTTGGTAGTTCAGTTGGTTAGAATACATGCCTGTCACGCATGGGGTCGCGGGTTCGAGTCCCGTCCGAACCGCTTAGTACAATTAAAGCCCTGTAATTCAATGAGTTACAGGGCTTTTCGTTTTCTGTTAAAACGATGCTAAAACATTTGATGTTGCTTGAAATTAGCAAGCAAAGGATTGGAGGTACGTTATAAAAGGCTTCTAGGTCTTTTATAAAGGTCAAATCTGTGGTATTGCCTATCTAATCCAAATAAAACAACTCACTTCCAGCCGTATAAAGCCCTTAAAATCCACAATTACAGCTAATGGATTTTTGACTTGGTATGATTTGCCTTAGATATTCTGCTCTATTAGCCGACTAAGAATGGAGCTACTTTTTCGGGCTTGAAGCCTATTGCTTCACAAAATTCATCAATTGAAACAAATCGGTTTTGGATTTGCCAAGTTTGGTTTTGATATTATATAAGTATTATCTTGCTGCTCTGTCCTTTTTGTCTGTCATTCTTTCAATGGCTTTGGGGTAAATGACGAGGATAGGATATTTTTATAATCTCAGAAATAAAAAAAGCCCCGCATGGTAAGGCGAGGCAAGGCTTAAATGTTTTCACAACGGAATAATCCTTATTGTGATTTGCTTTCAAATTAGGTCGTAATCGAATGAATTATTTTCTAGACATTAATTTTTCTTTTTCATTATTCATAAAGTCTGCGGCTTCTTCAAAAAACATTACTTTATCTCTCGTTGTAGAATTGGCCTTGATTTGAAGCCAAACCTCCTTTGGGTCTTTGCCTTCAAATGGATTAACAGTGTTATTATTGGTTTTTGGCATATTTAGCAATTAGAAGTTTCATATTTTAAATTATATCCAGATAATAGGTTTATTAAGTACATATCCATCTGATTTATTTACAGAATCGGGGAATTGTGCATCTTTAAGTTTTTTACGACCTATCATCAACGACCCTTTAGCAACATTTTTTACACTTACATTAAATCGATTAGGAGGGAAAGCCACAAACACTCTTTTTGCTGGAAATAATATGTGAATAGAATTTATTGGAGGTACTAAATCACTGTCGCCTGTTATTAAAAAAGCTGTATCATATTTATCATGAAAAGCATCCTCCATCATGGATACAGCGATATTAACATCTGTCATTTTCTCATTTGCATAGGGGTAAGTATGACCACATTTTCTACATATTTCTGTTTGAGATTGAAAATGTCCATAAACAATTTTAAAATCTTTTAGCGTTTCTAAAGCTTCGATATAAACCTTTTGTCGGTACTCTTTTTGAGGACTATTTCTAACTCTGGAAGTGAAATAATAAGTATAAATTAAAGTCTGATTGGGCTTCAGTAGCGACTTTACCAGTTGTTGGATATTCAACCATAATGTATCATTACTACTTTGTTTCATCCCAAAATACAGATTAAATCCATCTATGTAAGCAATAACTTTTTCATTTTTATTTGTTTCCATCAATTTAAGTCTTAATTTTACAGCACAATAACAGCTCCTCAGATAGCATCTTTGGATTGACGCCTTGAGGAATCATCTTCAAGGCGTTTCTTTTTTATTTAAATATTCAACGGCTTCTTCAAAAAACACTACTTTATCTCTTGTTGTAGAATTGGCTTTGATTTGAAGCCAAACCTCCTTTGGGTCTTTGCCTTCAAATGGATTAACTATTTTAGTATCTGATTGCATATCGGAAGTGATATAAGCAAATTTAAGCAATTCAACTATTGCTTAAATAATAGCTTTCCATTTCATTTTCAGGCTAAAATAACCATAAAAAAGGTGTTTGCAGTTATAAAACCGAGTTAAAGCCTACCAGAAGTTATATTTTTAGTAATAAAAATGGCATTATCGGATTTTCTCTTTTTTTTCTGAAGGATAAATAAAAAACCACTTAAATTAAACTTCAAAGTGTTTCTAATAAGAAATTATATTTTTATTATTACGGGGAAATAAAAAAAGCC
>CAZMFZ010000139.1:0-8307 GCA_964565665.1 uncultured Bifidobacteriaceae bacterium
TTTCTATTTATTTTTAATAATGTTTAAAATAAAAAACCGATTGAATTTTCAATCGGTTTTTTATTTTAAAAGGTGTTTAAGATTTTACACCAACTCTTTGAATTTCCTAGGAATACCTGTTTCAAAGCTTATCTCTTCTTCATTTTCAGGATGTATAAATGATAGCTTCCAAGCGTGAAGTGCCAAGCGACCAATTGGGCTTTCACTACTCCCATATTTTTTATCACCAACCACAGAATGGCCAATGTCTTGCATGTGAACCCGGATTTGATTTTTTCTTCCTGTTTCTAAAGCCAATTCTAGTAAAGTATATTGCGAATTTGCTTTCAAAGTGCGGTAATGTGTAATGGCAAGTTTGCCACCTCTTGGGTTTTGCGATGAAAATACGAGCAAGGCCTCATTTTCTTTTAGATACGATTTTACTGTACCCTCTTCTTTCTCTACAATACCCTCTACTACGGCAATATAATTTCTTTCTGTTACTATCTCATCCCAATGCTCTTGCATCCAAAGTTTTACATCTTCACTTTTGGCAAATACCATCAATCCCGAAGTGTCTTTATCTAAGCGATGCACAATAAAGATTTTGTTTTCGATACCATCTACTTTCACAAAATCTCGCAGTTGGCTATAGGCAGTAGTATCGCCTCCTTTTTCGGTAGCCATGGTAAGCAAGCCAGCATCTTTCTCGATTACAATAATAAAATCATCATCATGCACGATTCTCACGCCCTTAAGCTTGGGCTTTTCTACTGCTATTTCATTGCTTACCGTTACTGTATTGCCAATTTGCAACTGATAATCAAATTTGGTTACAATGGTATCGTTTACCCTTACCTGTTGATGAGCCAGGTGCGATTTTATAGCGTTCCTGCTTTTATTGGGCATATTTTGAGTCAAAAAATTCATTAATCCATCAGGAATTGATACAATAAAGAGCTTCTTAATTTCGGTTTTTTTGAGATATTTAGCCACTTTATTTGAGGGATAAAAATAGAATTTCAGTAAAGGCAGATTAAGCTTTAGGTATCAAATACAATTAGGAGGTCTGGCATTGACGGGTGATCCAGCTACTGCCTAAAAATAAATAGTATCAATGGTGGTGCCCTCCATCGCCATGTACGTGTCCATGGCTCATTTCTTCGGGTTTAGCATCGCGTACTAATACTATTTTTCCGTTGAAATGCAAATTATGTCCCGCTAAGGGATGGTTGAAATCCATTTTTATGTACCCATTAGTTTCATTTATTTCTTTGATTGTGCCAATTACTTGTTCTTCGTTTTCATCAGTCAGGGGAATACGCTTGTCAACAGCAAAAACAGAGGTATCTAATTTGCCATCTTCGCCCAGAAAATCTCCTATGGGCAAATTCATAATATCATCTTCTATTAAATCACCAAACGCATCTGCTGAGAGTAAGTGAAAATCAAAACTATCGCCTTGTTTAAGACCTTCCAAGTGTTCCTCAAATTTCTCGGGAAGTCCGCTATGGCCAACTAAAAAATACATCGGATGCTTTTCATCTACAGTTTCTAGTATTGATTTTTCGCTTTTGGCATTCGTAGAGCTTAATTTGTAGCTAATAGCAGCTACTTTTTTTTCAGTGATTTGCATTAGAATTAGGAGATTGGTTTTGTAATATGGAAGATGTAAATAAGGTAATCAGCTTCTTAATAATTGTAGTATTAGCAACATCAAATACAAATGTAGCAGAATTCAAAAGACCTACCAAGTTTTCAAAATTCGGTAGGGTTTAATCTGTTGGGCTTATTTCAAAAACTAAGCAAATTGGTTTTTAGCAACTTAATAGCAATAGCAAGCAATACGATGCCAAATACTTTTCGCAATACATTTACACCTGCTGTTCCTATCAATTTCTCAATTTGGTTAGAAAGCCTAAGCACAATATAAATCAATATTAAGTTTGCGAGTATGCCAATCATAATATTGGGTACTTGGTATTCGGCTTTTAACGAAATAATAGTAGTTGCAGTACCTGCCCCTGCTATCAGTGGAAATGCCAACGGAACTATACTTGAAGTAGAATCGGCATGTGCTTGAAAAAAGTGCTTATCAAGTACCATTTCAAGTCCTAAAATAAAAATGATGATGGCACCTGCCACTGCAAAGGATTGCACATCAATTCCGAAAAGTCGCAAAATAGAATCTCCTACAAACAGAAATACAATCATTATCAATCCTGAAACCATGGTCACTTTTTCTTCTTGAAGCGAACCATGTTTTTTGCGTAAATCAATAATTACAGGAATTGCTCCCACAATATCAATCACGGAGAATAAAATAAGTGTTACTGAGGCTATTTCTTTGAAAGAAAACATGGCAGCGAGTTTTATAGTTAATTCAAAGATCTAATTTCTAGCCCTGAAAACCCTCATCGATTAGTAAATCTTTTTGTCGGGAAGCAGCTACAGCCAATTCATCACATCGCTCGTTTTCCAGATGCCCAGCATGGCCACGAACCCACTTAAATTGCACTTGGTGCTTGCGATAAGCTATCAGAAATCGTTTCCACAAATCAGCATTTACCCTGTCTTTATAGGCTTTACGTTCCCAGTTAAACACCCAACCTTTGATTACTGAATTCACCACATATTCCGAATCAGAAATAATGGTTACCTCTGACCCTTCTTTAGTTAGTGCTTCCAAGCCTGCTATACTGGCCAGCAATTCCATGCGGTTGTTGGTAGTAGCTTTAAAGCCTGCCGAAAGCTCTTTTATGTGCTGGTTGTAACGAAGAATAACGCCATACCCGCCTTTGCCCGGATTTCCTGAACAAGCTCCGTCAGTAAAAATTTCTACCATTAAAATAAATTGTTTTGTTTATATGAGATATTAATTGGCTTTGACTTTGTTGAATTTCGCTAAAACCTGTGGCAGTTTATACAGTTTTAAGAAAAGTTTTCAAGCTTTCAATTTCATTAGTAGTAATGGCTGGGAAATTGGCTATTCTAAACGTTGAATTTTTAAGAGGTCCGTATCCTGAACCTAGTTCAATTCCGGCTGCTTTAGCGGCTATTTTAATTTTAGCTACATTTTCTTCCGAAGAGCCTACCGTAATAACAGTATCAGATTGCACTTCTGCATTTGAAATATGCAAATGAAAACCATGCAGTGTAGGGATGAAATTGTACCAATCTTGAGCTTGCTTTTTTATCCTTTGGTCGGCTTGTGCAATGGGTGCTACAATTTCCAATACCCTCGATAGTAAATAAATACCAAGTACATTGGGCGTGTAGCTGGTTTGGTAGGCTTTTATGTATTCAGCCATTTTCAGCAAACTATTGTAGCGACCATTTATGCCTTTTTCCTCTGCCTTTGCTATAGCTTTTGGTGACAATATTAGCAATCCAAGTCCAGCAGGCAGCCCAAAACACTTTTGTATTGAGCCATAGATAATATCGTATTTGCTAAAATTGATGTTAATCCCACCTAAGCAAGAGGTAGTATCAATGGCTATCAATGCATTTGGGAATTTTGCCTTGGCTTCGTCAATCGTTTTTTCCTTTACCTGTGTGCCTGTAGAGGTTTCATTCAAAGTAAAATTCAATAATTCAGTATCTTTATCTATTTCATAATCAGATAGTTGAATATTTTTTTGCTCATCAAATTTATAGCCTTTGGTAAGCGGGTTGATATATTTGGCATACTCAAACCATTTTTTCCCAAACTCACCATTGAAAAAATGAACTGCTTTTGATTTTACTACATCTTGAGCTATAATTTCCCACGATTCTGTGGCAGATGAAGTGTAAAGAATAGTATAATCAAAAGGGATTTCTAATTTTTCGTGCAACAGCTCTAAGCATTTCTTGGAGAAGGTATCAAAAGGTTTGCTTCTGTGGCTGATACTTAAAATATCATAATCATAAGCATCTTGCAAATATTGTTTTACTTGAGGGTAAATTTTTGACGGTCCTACGTTGAATGTAATCACTTGATTGTAAATGTGTTAATTTGAATTTTTTAATTTCACTAATTCTAAGTTTAGAACCTTATAATGATTGTATGTCATTAAAATTATGAAGTGCCAAGGCATAGCTTTCTAAACCAAAACCAACTATTAGGCCTTTTGAAACTGCAGATAGATAGCTTTTATGTCTAAATGCTTCTCTGGCATGTACATTTGATATATGAACTTCAATTACTGGGGTGGTTATTGCTGCAACCGCATCGGCCAAGGCAATAGAAGTATGAGTATAAGCTCCAGCATTCAATATAATACCATCATAACTAAAGCCTACTTCATGAAGCTTATTTATCAATTCACCTTCCATATTTGATTGAAAATAGCTGAGTTTCGCTTTGGGAAATCTTGATTTCAATTCAATGAAATACGATTCAAAATTTCTATTCCCGTATTTCTCAGGTTCTCTTTTGCCCAAAAGATTTAGGTTTGGCCCATTGATTACTATTATTTTCATTGTACAAGCATTTTTTGTACAAATATAAAGGTGAAAATAGCTTTGGGCTTAATTGAAGGAAATAATTTGAGGAACAATTCCATCTTCTCCATACGCGATTTCTACAAATCGAAAAATATTTTCTTTGCCGGCTTGGTCGAAGCTGTTTATCAAATCTACAATTGATTCTCGCACAATATCGCCATCGTCTGAGGCATCGTAGCCTTCTTTGCTGCCATCTGGAACTACATAAAATGTGCTAAAACTATTTATCAGGCTTTCTATAATTGGGCTAATAATTTGTGCCCCCTTTTTAGCCTCCATTTTCTCTTTGTAAATATTAATCACCTTATTCCTCAAAGAATCAAGCTGCACTTTGTCGTTTGAGGTAATGACAATGGTATGGTGTTTAATATTTTTCAAAGTACTGAATTATGCATTGTTATTCGAAAAAAAAATATAATTAAAAGTGAAATCGCCCTTCGCTAATTAGATTAGTACAAAATTAACATTAATTTTACAATGCACGCATATTTTTTATTTGTTATATTAATTGACTTAATATTTTAAATATTAGTAGAAAAATTTTTATTGCACTCATATATTTATCCTTATATTGATTGTTTACTATATATTATTAAATACATGACTAAAATAACATACTTGATTTGATTTTTATATTCAATTGTATATATTTGAATTATACAAAAGATAATTATTAAGTTATATAGTCCTCTTTTGTGTCAAATTACTATTTTCTATGAAAAAAGTGCAAGCCATAATTCGGGCATCCAAGTTTGAAGATGTGAGAGATTCACTGCACGCCATTGGTGTAGAGTTTTTTATTTTCTATGAAGTAAAAGGTGTTACGTTTCAAAACGAACACAAAGGTTCATACCGTGGATTATCTATTTACGATTCATCAAGTTCTATTCCCCGAAGAGTAATTGAAGTAGTAGTACCCGAAATTGATTATTTAGATGTGGTAAACTGTATAAAAAAAGCCGCTTACACAGGTGAAGTTGGAGATGGGAAAATTTTTGTATCAACTATTGACCAAGCATTGAGAATCAGCATTTCATAACCTCATTATTTACTTTATTTGTACCATTTTACCCATAACCAAAATACAGAAATATGGATCCAATTTTATTTGACACACTTACACAAGCCACCTCGGCTCCGGTCGATTCATCAGCAATAATTACCGCAGCATTGGTCGATTCGCTGGTCGCAACCAAAATGGTATTGGCAGAAACGAAAGCATCGCTGCTAGCATCTTCAGCACAAAATGCGTTCACTATCAATAACCTTTGGATGATGATAGCCACAGCCTTGGTTTTCATTATGCACTTGGGGTTCGCAACATTGGAATCTGGCCTTACCAGAGCCAAAAATACTACCAATGTATTATTTAAAAATACGCTCATACCAGCCATTGGGTTGCTTACTTATGCACTAATTGGGTTTAATTTGATGTATCCTGGTGCAGATTTTGCGGGCGGTTTTTTTGGCTTTTCAGGCTTTGGCTTGCCCATGCCTGAAGGAGGTGAAACCTCAGCTTACAACCCCGGGTACACCTATTGGACCGATTTTTTATTCCAAGGTATGTTTGCTGCTACTTGTGCTACCATTGTGTCTGGTGCAGTAGCCGAACGCATTAAGCTCATTAGTTTTTTACTTTTCTCAGTAGTGTTTGTGGCCATTGTTTATCCTATATTAGGTATGTGGAAATGGGGCGGAGGTTGGCTTAATGTGCTTGGATTTCACGATTTTGCAGGCTCTACAATTGTGCACTCAATAGGTGGTTGGGGTGCATTGGCAGGCACGTTGTTGCTAGGCCCTCGGTTAGGTAAATTTGAAAAGGGCAGAATATACCCAATTCCGGGGCATAGCATGACATCAGCAGTAATTGGCACATTTATGCTTTGGCTTGGCTGGTTTGGCTTCAACGGTGGTTCAGTGCTGAGTGCCGACCCGGCTTTGGTATCTAAAGTATTGGTTACTACCAGTTTGGCAGCATCAGCTGGGGCAGTATTTGCTGCATTAACCATTTATTTTGTGAGTAAAAATTTCGATTTAAGTATGACCCTAAATGGAATATTGGCAGGGCTTGTAGGTATTACTGCAGGTGCCGATATTACCTCTGTCACAGATTCGGTCATTATTGGAGCCGTAGCTGGAATAATAGTAGTATTTGCAGTATTAATGTTCGATAAATTGAAAATTGACGACCCCGTAGGTGCACTCTCTGCGCATTTGGTATGTGGAATTTGGGGTACACTGGCGGTAGGATTGTTCGGCTCCAAAGCAGGTGTACCCCAGCTTGTATATCAATTTATTGGCATATTTGCCATAGGAATAGCAGCATTCGGCTCTGCATTACTAATATTTTTAGGTGTAAAAGCAATTGCTGGCCTCAGGGTAGACAAAGACGAAGAGATATATGGCTTAGATGCAGGCGAACATGGCATGGAGGCATACCCGAATTTCTTGTCTAAGTAGAAACCAAATTCATCCTGATGAAAATCAGGATGAATTTCTTTCAATGGCTTACCATATCCTTTTTCACATTTAATATTTTCTTTAGCAGAATATACCCTGCGGCAATAAGAGTAATGATATTGGCAAAGGTAATGGCTAAATCCTCTCTCAAAAAGCCATATACCAACCAGCATAATACGCCAAGCCAAAAAAGCAAAAACATAGAGAGGGAAATAGACTTAGTATCGTTTGTTTTCCACACTTTGTATACTTGTGGCACAAAGGCAATGGTAGTAAGCGAAGCGGCCAAAAAGCCCAAATAAATCATATTGTGAAATGAAATTTAGCAAAGAATGGTATTGTAAAGCCCGAAATAGTGGTGGTCGGTTATTTCATCAAACTTGTAGCCAAATTTAATGCCTTGAGGCCTTTTACTGAAGCTTATGTTTCTGATATATTTAAAAATTCGAGAATAATAATCAGAATTTTTGTGAATGTTCCCCATCAACACCAAGGGAATGGTGTCGGTATTCAAATCTAATTCATCGTATGTGAAAAGAATGAAATAAAGTAAATCGTTAGGCGTGGTGTATTTGAAATTATTGATGAATACCAAGGCGTTGTTGTCACGCACGGCAATGGTAGCTATTTGGTCTTCAATATTTACAAACACACTTTTGGCCTGGTTATTCGTGGCATACTGCAATACGCCTTCCATCATGGTGCTGGTATGGTGCAATACTTCTACCAATTTATTTGGGTATATCTTCTTAAACCAATCAGTCAGTTCTTGCTCAGCAGCGAAAATATTTACAGTGTCGTTGCTGGTATGTTTGTAATAATACAAAACTTCAAAATCTGACACAGAGCAGTTCACACTCAATATGTCTTTGGCATAGCTTTCAGCGAAAAGCGAACTTGGCACTAAAGAAAACTTTAAATTCTTTAAGTTCAGCTTTATAGATTTCCAAAAGCCTGCATTAAGATAGTGGTTGTCTTCATATATTTCTTTCAATACTTTTAAAATATCGGTAGAATTTCCAGCTTGGCTATATTCATAATGCTCAAGCATCATGCAACGGCTTTTTGCGACATCAATTACACAGAATTGAAAGCTGGTAGTGCTTAGTAAAATTGATAAAGTGTAATTGTGTAGCTGATCAACCTCGAAAGTATCGTCAATTACTTTATTGATGAGTTTAGCGTACTTAAGCTCTGCCACGTGAGGTATGTAAAGGGTATTAGCAAAACTATTATTTTTTTGATTAAAAGCAAAATAAAATAGCCTTTTTATGTAAACGGATGGCTATTCTAAGAAAACGTATTTGTATTATATTGATATTACACAAAAGTATGGAGAAGTTTTAATGTCAAATAATCGGGTGCTAAGCTGTATACTGT
>CAZMFZ010000140.1:0-8142 GCA_964565665.1 uncultured Bifidobacteriaceae bacterium
CTATTATAACTATGCCAAAAAATAATTTTATTGTAAAAACAACACTTGTATTCATTTGCTTATTATTTTCTTTTTTAGGAAATTCAGCTATACTCAAATGTAGAATTTTGCCTTATAAATCGGGAATTCAATATTTCCTTTCTATCATAAATTATGATATCAGAAAAGACACCATTATTAGTAGAATTTCAAGTGATGAAACTGGTAAATTTACTATTGAAATAAATGCGACCGAACCTTTGATGTATAGTTTGGGTACTGAAAATAAGGTGTTGCTGCATTTACTTGTCAAACCCAAAGACGTAATTGAAATTGCCATTGAAAATAGTAAAGTATTAGTAAAAGGTTCGCAAGACACCCAATATTTGGTCGATTACGAAAATTTCAGGCTCAATACTTTCAAAAAATGGCTGCAACCAGTTTACGATTCTTCCGCCTTTGCCGAAAAGATGGGCAATAAACAAAAACTTGAATATTGGAATAAACAACAAACCCAAGCCTCCGACAGCTACAAAGCCGAACTCAGCACTTGTGTAAAACAGCCATTTTTTATGCGTTCTCTGGCGGCCATTCACCATAGTTTGCGATGGCATTCGGACAATGATATTGCCCTGATGGACAGCCTCGTAGCCAGTTATAAGAAAAACTATCCTTATTCATCGCTTACCCAACAGATAGATAACAAAGTTGCGAGAATAAAGCGAACTGCTCTTGCTGCAACGGCTCCGAATTTTAACGCTCTAGATAATTTGGGAAATGTGGTTCAACTTAGTTCGTTTGCAGGTAAATATGTGTTACTTGATTTCTGGGCATCTTGGTGTCCGCCATGCAGGCAGGAAAGTCCTACTTTGGTTCGACTTTACAATGCTTTCAAAGATAAAAATTTCACAATCATCAGTATATCGGTAGATGATAACAAAGAAAAATGGCTGGCTGCCGTTCAAAAAGATGGTTTAGTTTGGCCAAATGTATCAGAGTTAGATGGCTGGAAATCGCCCTTGGCCACGCTTTACAATGTATCAGCCATTCCCAATAGCTTTTTACTTGATAAAGAAGCTAAAATCATTGCCAAAAACCTGCGGGGCAAAGACCTCGAAAGTAAACTTGTGGAATTGATGGGGAGGTAGCAACACAGAGCTTCTGTTTTCAGATAGATATGTGGTTGCAATAAACAGCTATATCAGCTAAATTTGTTACAGATAAAATTGTAAATAATAGGCAGACTATCATTGAAGGAATATATGAAAATGGCCAAATATCACTTGACGAGATACCAGAATATACAGAAAAAGTGAAAGTGAAAGTTGAGTTTTTTTCAGAAATCGGCTCTCAATCATTTGATGAAATTAAGCAGGCCAAAGTATCAAAAGGCGTAAAAATTGGAGGATTATCAGGGAAAGGCTACAATATTCTTGATGATTTTAATGAGCCTCTTGATGATCTAAAAGATTATGTATTGAACTTCAGCAAAAAAATTCATGAAACTGCCTAGAAAAATTATATAAGCATGAAATACCTTGTAGATACTCAAATACTTATTTGGTCAGTAATCAGCCCGAAAATATTTCAAATGAAGTTAAGCAAATTTTAACTGCCAATTCCATTTGTGTAAGCCAAATTTCATTGTTTGAGATTGTTATCAAACAAAAAATTAGCAAATTACCCCAACTAAATATTGAGATGCTTTTTGAATCTATCGAATAAGATGGATTTGAAACAATCAATATAATAAATGAACACATTGCTGCTCACAGCCAAATTCCACTTTTCTCTCAGCATTGTGATTCTTTCGACCGACTTTTGATATCAACCGCCTATTTCGAGCAGATTCCGATCATTTCTTCCGACAATAAATTTACTTTATATAAACCCTATATTTCTTTGATTGAAAACATTATCTGAACTACAATCTATTAATCAATCCAGTTACATAAAGCAGGTTCACATGGCTTTTTCGGTATTCATATTCTGATTGGAAAAAAAGCTTTTCGGTCTCAAACCAAGCCTTTTCTGCTTCCCACAAATCTACCGAAGAACCTAGCTTATTCTGGTAGTTTTTTCTAACTTCATCTACCAAATAGTCGGCATCTTTGAGCATTCTAGCCACCCTTGTGGCGTTGTTTCTGTATATCAAATAGTCGTTTAAAGCTATTCGCACCTCCGATTTTATACCCAATACTATATTTTCATAATCAATTTCTGATTTGTTTTTTGTAATAGCCGCTTTTTGCACATCGGCTTGATTCCTATCAAAGATAGGGATAGGCTGAGTAAAAAATAGACCGAAATAAGGAATTGTATTTTGAGGATTGAAAATAAGACCGGCCTCTGGTGTAGGGAAAGCCAGTGCTTGTTGCAACTTTATGTTTACCCCTTCAGCTATGGTTCTTATGCGGGCTTCTTCTATATCTGGTCTGTATTCCAACGCCATTTTATAGAGCATTTCTTCACTTGTAATAATGGTATCGGCAAAAAAAAGATCCTCAAAATCTATACTTAATGAATCAGAAAGCCCTGCCATAAATCGCAATGCTTCCAATTTTTTTAAATATTCTCTTTCTGCTTTAATATAAAACATATCGTACTCATCATCCAAAATACGAAGTCGAATAGATTCGAGCGTTTCCTTTCCATTGCCCATTTTCAACTTATTTTCAACATAAGAATACAATGAATTTACCGCTTCATCAGCCAGGTTTTTGTTCACTTGGGCAAACCATACTTCCACCCAGTTGTTGGCTACTCTTAAATTAAGTTCCCGCAAATAATCTTCATATACAAATCCAGACCTATCGAGGCTTTTATTTGCAACCTTTATTTTTAGCATGCGTTGGCCTGGTAATTGAATTCGCTTGGTGAGTTGATACCAATCTTGACGGTTAAAATCACTGGTAATTAAGTTGCTTTGAGGGAAATAACGATTGGTGGTAAGCATTAAAATCTGGGCGTTAAATATAGGATTAGGCCTAATACCCGCTTTTACAATCTCGGCTTTCGCTATATTAATATTCTGTATTTCTGATTTCAATGAAAGATTCCACTGGCGGGTTAGTTGCAATGTCTCTTTAAAACCAATGTTTTTTTGTGCAAATGCTAAATGAGAATTGATACTAAATATAAAAT
This sequence comes from uncultured Bifidobacteriaceae bacterium, assembly GCA_964565665.1. Taxonomy (GTDB): domain Bacteria; phylum Bacteroidota; class Bacteroidia; order Cytophagales; family UBA9547; genus CAZMFZ01. The sequence goes on from CAZMFZ010000140.1 coordinate 3,124, forward strand.
TTAGAGAACATATAAATAAGTTGTACTTGCTTGGCCACATAAAATGACAATATTTTCAGTAAACATATACTTTTTAATTTTCAGAATTGCTTATCGAAAAATTTAAAAATAGGAGGAATGCTACAGATAAATATCTAGCTTTAATAGATATTTCATTTTGAAGCATTTTATTATTAATGACTAACAATGGAAAGCAACTTCGAAGAACTTATCAATAGTTTTATAGCCGATAAAATCGGTATCTCAAATCAGTTTGTGAATGCAATACTGACCAAGAAGTTATATGACAATATTTTGGCTCTTCATAAAAATAATCATTTATATGCTGCGGGTACAGGAAATGCACATGAAGTAAATCACAATTTAACTACAAGAAGCGATGTTATTTATTGGCTAGATAAAAATCATAACAACGGTGCCGAAAATGATTTTTTTGAATTAATAGAAGGTTTTATCCGCCATCTCAACATGAGCTGTTACGCTGGTATTACTGGATACGAATTTCACTACTCTATTTACGAAGTCGGAAGTTTTTATATCAAACACCTCGATGAGTTTAAAAATAACAACACGAGAGTTTACTCATTGATATGTTACTTGAATGCAAATTGGATGCCACCCGATGGTGGCGAGTTACTCATTCATCAATCGGAAGGCGACACCAGAATATCTCCTGCTAACGGCAAAGCGGTGTTTTTCAAAAGTAACCAGCTCGTGCATGAAGTACTTTTGACAAATAAAAGGAGATTGAGTGTTACAGGATGGTTGAAGAGAAATTGAAATGAAGTCGAGAAAAATCGCCATAAAAAACTCATTTAAATTGAGATTAAAAAAATCTGGGTTCTAGTTTTTATCTGTTTGATTAATAGCCTGATTTACCTTTACTTTGCTATTCTTTTTCAGACAAATATTTTCACAAACATTATATAGTAAATACCACAATGGCAGAGATTTTAAGAATGCCCAAGCTGAGCGACACCATGACGGAAGGCACAATAGCCGCTTGGCATAAAAAAGTAGGCGATTCAGTGAAAGAAGGCGAGCTATTAGCAGAAGTAGATTCTGACAAAGCCACCATGGAAGTAGAAGCTTACGCTACAGGAACGGTACTTTATTTAGGTGCAGAAGCAAAACAAGCCGTTGCAGTAGATGGTATTTTAGCCATTGTGGGCAAGGCCGGAGAAGATATTTCTGCACTTTTGAATGGTGGATCAAAGGAACAATCGGCTGCCAATCCTCCCGCGGAAGCTCCTAAGGCAGAAGCAGAAACAAGTTCACCAGCCCCAAAAGAGGCAAATGCTACGATTCCTAAAGCTCCCGATACTTCAAATACCAAAGCCAAAGTAATGCGTATGCCAAAACTGAGCGATACCATGACAGAAGGCGTAATTGCAGCTTGGCATAAGAAAGTAGGCGATGCCGTGAAATCTGGTGAATTGTTGGCAGAAGTTGATTCTGACAAAGCCACCATGGAAGTAGAGTCGTACGAAACGGGTACACTTTTATACATTGGAGCTAATGCCAAAGAATCGGTAGCTGTTGATGGCGTTTTGGCTATTATTGGCGAACCAGGAGCCGATTTCAATGCTTTGTTGAATGCTCCCGCTGCAACTCCTGCAACTCCATCGGCTGCCTCTGCTCCTAAAGCAGAAGAAAGTAAAACGGCTGAACCTTCCTCATCTGATGAAAGAATAAAAGCCTCACCACTAGCAAAGAAAATAGCTGCCGATAAAGGAATAGATTTGAAATTGGTGCATGGATCTGCCGAAGGTGGCAGAATTGTGAAAAAAGATATTGAAGATTTTAAACCTGCGGCTGCATCTGCTGCTTCCTCGAAAGATGCTGCCAAAACTAGCTCAACATCGGCACCTGCTTTAGGTGTAGAAAGCTTCGATGAAGTTCCCGTTTCATCTATGCGTAAAGTAATTGCCAAGCGATTGGGCGAAAGCTTATTCACCGCACCGCATTTCAGCCTTACCATGGAAATAAACATGGACAAAGCCGTAGAAAACCGCAAAAGCATGAACGAATGGGCAGAAGCTAAAATATCGTTCAACGACATGGTAATCAAAGCGGTAGCTGCCGCTTTGCGTAAACATCCGAAAGTAAACGGATCGTGGATGGGCGATAAAATTCGCTACAACCATCATATTCATATTGGTGTAGCCGTAGCTGTAGAAGAAGGATTATTAGTGCCAGTAGTTCGCTTTGCAGATACCAAAACATTGACTCAAATATCTGTTGAGGTAAAAGACTTGGGCAAAAAAGCCAAAGATGGCAAATTGCAACCCAACGATTGGGCAGGCAATACTTTTACTGTTTCAAACTTAGGTATGTTTGGTATTGAAGAATTTACTTCTATTATCAACCAGCCCGATTCGGCAATTTTATCGGTGGGGGCCATTGCACAAAAACCCATTGTGAAAAATGGTGAATTGGCTATTGGAAATATGATGAAAATAACCCTTTCGTGCGATCATCGCGTAGTGGATGGTGCTGTTGGGTCACAATTCTTAGTTACTTTAAAAGGATTGCTGGAAGATCCAGTTCGCATTTTAGCTTAAGAATCAATTAATCTTGGACACATTAAAAAAGGAGGCTGCTGAAGTCCTCCTTTTTTTTATATCAATTCAATACCAATTCCTCCAAGTTAATTTTGGTTTTTACTTGAGCTTTCAGGTCAAATAAAATATGGTAAAGCCCGTAATAAGTTCTATTGATATAAAGTGAGTGCCTCGAGCCTCTGGCTTTTACACTATCTCTCACCTCTTTCAAATTTGATACATAATCTACATATTGATATATTCCTGTGAAATATGTTTCTTCTCCAAAGTCAAAATTATCTACTGTAAATGGTTGCGTAAGCATATCAATCATAGTTTTGAAAAGCGGAAAAAAGAAATCTAATTCTGCCTGTGTATCTGTTGGGTGAATCATTTCCAAGGCATTGTAAATTTCCATCACTTTTTTCTCGTCTTTATAGATATTTCGGTCTATTAATGAGAAATAAGCATCGTAAAAAGAAGCTGGAATTTCTTTTACACATCCAAAATCAAAAATGCTAACGGTGCCATCAGATTTGAAAAAGAAATTGCCTGGATGCGGATCTGCATGCACTTTTTTTAATTGATGTACCTGAAAATCGTAGAAATCCCACAGTGCTTGACCAATCTGATTTCTAATTTCTTGTGAAGGATTAGTGAGCAAAAACTCCTTCATGTGCATTCCCTCTAGCCAATCCATTGTGATGATTCGCTTTGACGACAATTCAGGATAGTATTTGGGAAATGTCAAATTCGGAATGTGTGCACACAAATCGGAAAGTTCAATTGAACGCCTCAGCTCCAATTCATAATCTGTTTCTTCCAACAATTTCCCTTCTACTTCATCAAAATATTTGTCTGCATCGCGAGAATTTAAGCCTACCAACCGAGTGGCAATGGGTTTCACCATTTTCAAATCAGAACTAATACTATTTGCAACTCCTGGATATTGAATTTTTACGGCTAGTTTTTTGCCTTTTTTCGCTGCTTTATGCACTTGACCAATAGAAGCAGCTGCCGTGGCATTCATTTCAAAAGTATCGAAAAGCTGATTGGGCATTTTCCCAAACGATTTTATAAATGTCTGTGCTACCAATGGTCCCGAAAGGGGTGGGGCAGAATATTGCGAAAGTTGAAATTTATCTTGGTATTCTTTGGGCAGCAAACCCCTATCCATACTCAGCATTTGAGCCACTTTCAAAGCACTTCCTTTGAGTTTGCTCAATGTGCCATAAATGTCTTCAGCATTGTCTTTGTTCAATTCATCGCGGCTAATATCCTTATTTATAAGCTTTTGGGTGTAGTGCTTTATATAATTTCCCCCAATTTTCACACCTGTTCCTACAAAATGTGCTGCCCTTTCAACTTTCGATGTGGGAATACTTTGTTGTTCTTTCATAATATAGCTAATCCCAATAGGAATATAATTGTATGATTCTAGTCTAAATTCTAAAGTGTAAATTCTTATCTGTTCTATTAAAAAATAACATATAAATTCTATATTTCTATGTATTTTTTCTAAAATACTATGTCTTCATTCTAATATAAAGCCTTTCATTTTTAAAATACTATATCTTATTTCTAAAACAATAGGTTTTAATTTAGATATACTATGTCTGTATCTTAAAGTATAATCTATCGTTTTTAAAATACAATGTCATTTTTCTAGAATATTATGTCCTTATTCTAAAATCAAACATATTTTTTTTTAAATGCTATGTATTATTTCTAATAGGCTTAATGCTATAGGAATAATCACTACATCGCTTTCTGCATCATAAACTTTCCGAAGTCAACCACATTATCAAGCACACTGTCGCCAAATAGCTTGAAAGATAAATTTACCGCTTTTTCTATGGCTGCATCTGTCATTTCGAAGTTTTCAGAGCTATCGTTTATCCAATAGTTCAACACAAATAGGGTTTGCAACCAAATGCCTTGTTTGTATCGATCGGAAATAAATCTGCGGAAAGTAATTTCCTTTTTGTCAATAGCTTCACCAATTATTTCATCTGCGTACTTTAGAAAATTACTTTTAAACTCGTCAAATCCAGATGAATTCATCGGAATCATCTTCATTTTTGCATCTTTCAAATTCGAAACATAGCTTCTGTACTCTCTTAGTTTCTGAATCCATAAATAATAAAATGCCAATAATTTTTCTTTGGCGGAATAGGATATATAAGTTTCATCAGCTTCCAATTGCATTTTTGTTTCTGAGAATAAAGACGCCCAAAAATCCTTTTCTATAGCTTCAAATGATGAATAGAAATTGTAGAAATCGCTTTCATTCATCTTCAATTTTTTGGCGAATGAAAAAACAGACACAGGCTTTTTGCCTTCTTCCAATATAAATTCAATGTATCTCTTTTTGATCGTTGCTTTTTCCATAATTTTTGAGGTTTGTATAAGTTTAACATGATAAATGAATGAAAGTTCTAAAAAATCGTAAAGATTACCACGAATAAAATAATAT
>CAZMFZ010000141.1:0-4936 GCA_964565665.1 uncultured Bifidobacteriaceae bacterium
CCCCTACCCTCCCCTGAGGGTAGGGAGACCTTACCGAGATTAATTATTATAAAAAATGCCGTTTAGGTAGTAATTGGGCTAGTATTAATAAAAATTAGAAATGAATAAATACCAATTTGTCTTCCTTCTTCTTTTATCTTTTATATCCTCTCTTTTATTTAACAAATCTTTAGCCAAAGCTTTGCGGCTGGAAGATTTTACGTATGAAGAAAACATCAAAACCGTACAGTTTTACCAAAAAACAGGCGAATACGATGAGCAGACTACCTTTCCTGCAGTATCGGTAAATCAATCGGGAATATTGCAATTAGAGTTTGACGATTTAAAATCTATTACTGAAGGCTATTATTTCCGCATCATACATTGCAATGCCGATTGGTCGAAATCAAACCTAATGGAGTCGGAATACCTCAGCAATTTCCTCAACGATAATCTCATTACCAATTATGCCCTTTCATTCAACACCAAGGTAAACTATGTGCATTATATACTTAGAGTACCCAAGGTAAAAATATCGGGCAATTACATCTTGGCGGTAAATAGGGGTAGCGATCAAGAAGACTTAATTGTGACACGAAGATTTGTTGTATTCAACAACAAAGTAAGCATTCTGCCTTTGCTTAAATCATCGCAAAGTGTCGAAGAGCGATTTACACATCAGCAAATTGATTTTGGTATCAATTACAATGGGTATCCCAATTTATTTATCCCGCAAGAAGAAATAAAAGTAGTGATTCGCCAAAACGGAAGGTGGGACAATGCCATCTTCAACCTAAAACCATTGTATGTTCGCGATAGCGAAAAGTATTTGGACTATAGTTTTTTTAATTTGGAGAATAATTTTGCTGGGGGCAATGAATTTCGCCAATTTGATTGCAGGAAAATACGAACCAACGGGCTAAATATAAACTATATTGAGTTCAGCGGCACTGAAAACAACCTGTATTTGATGCAAGAGAAGTCGAGGAATGGCAAAGTGTACGCTTTGTATTTCGATGCCAATGGCAGGTTTATCATTGGTAATAATGAAGTGGGCGGCAACTTTACCGACCCCGACTACATCAATGTGAACTTCGATTTCAAGACAGATGAAATGCCTTTTGGCAGTATATATGTGCTTGGTGGCTTCAACGATTTTAAATATGATGCAAAATATAGGCTCCAATACGACCCCAATTCTGAAAGCTACAAATGCAAGACCTTGCTCAAACAAGGGTATTACAATTATTGCTATGCTGTGAAAGGGTATAAAGACAGTAGAGGAAACGAGGTGGAATTGGAGGGAAGTTTCTTCCAAACAGAAAATTTTTATGAAATAATTGTGTACCACAAGCCTATTGGCGAGCGGAGCGACTTTGTGATTGGCTACCATTCTGGGAAATACAATTCACCAAAGTAATGATAGTGACTGGGGGCTATGGTTACATACCCTGATTGATTTGAATTTTTAATTTATTAAATTAGCCAAAAACTAATAATGAGTTATTCAGACAGACATATAGTTGATACTTATTCAGACTTATTTGAAGGTTTGAGTGTTGTAAATAAAATTGAGCTGATTGAAAGCTTAACAAAATCCCTTAAAACAGAAATTTCGACCTAAGAAGATAATTTTTATAAATCATTTGGAAGTTTTGCGTCTACAAAATCAGCAGAAGATATCATTTCTGAAATTAAATCAGCCAGAAAATTTATAGATAAAAGCTTGAACTTCGATGAAATACCTTCTTGATACTAATATTTGTATCTTCTTTTTGAGAAGTAAATTGAACCTTATAGAGATAATCAAGGAAAAAGGAAGAGAAAATTGCATTTTATCTGAAATTACTGTTTTAGAACTTAGATTTGGAGCTGAGAACAGTGAAAAACCTGAAAAATCTAATATAGCAATAGATAATTTTGTAAATGGGCTTTCCATTTTACCAATTTATGGATCCATCAAGCGATATGCAAGAGAAAAAGTTTGGCTTCGAAAACTTGGCAAACCAATTCATTACGATTTTGATTTATTGATTGGGGCAACTTCTGTAGAACACGAACGCACACCAGTTACAGGCAATATTAAAGGCTTTGAAAGAATCGAGGGAATCAAAATTGAGAATTGGTTCACGAGAAAAAGCCCACGGGATAAATATGGTTTAAATTCAACCATAATGTTGATCCTCATAGTCTTATATATTTTTTGATAATGATTTTAGAGCATATTTTCGGTCTCCTTATGCTCAATGGCAATATTTGGCTATAAGCTGAAATAAATCTGTGATGATAAATATCCTTAAAAACTACTATTTTTTTACTGCCAGCATCACCTTGAGTATGATAGTATTGCTGCTTGTTCCCCTGAGCACTTTGCCCAAAATACACTCTCCCCTGTTCCCAGTAGATAAATTGGTGCATCTCATTCTTTTTATGACTTGGATGCTCAGTTTTTTACTAGAAACAAAGCAACGCCTATCCATACTTTCGATATTTATCATCGGGATCTGCCTCGCCTTATCTACAGAGCTACTGCAATTGGCTACCAAAAACAGGCAATTTGATATATTTGATGCCATGTACGATGCCACAGGCTTGCTGGCAGGCCTGTGGGTGTATGGTGCAATTGTACTAGTGAGGCGGAATAAAAAAAACAAAAAGTGATGGCTAACATTGGCTCGATGGAAATTTAGCAAAGTCAATGTAAACTTGCAAAAGCTTCCCATGACTCAGGGCAAGCCAATGTAAACTTGCAAAAGCTTCCCCTGACTCAGGGCGAGTAAATGTAAACTTGCAAAGGCTTGCCCTGACTCAGGGCGGGTAAATGTAAGCTTGCAAAAGCATGCCCTGACTCAGGGCGGGTAAATGTAAGCTTGCAAAGGCTTGCCTTGACTCAGGGCGGGTAAATGTAAGCTTGCAAAGGCTTCCCCGTTAGCATTAGAAATTTAAGATGAAGGGAGGTTAGAAATACAGAATCCTCCAATATAAATATGAAGCTCTAGTCAGTACTTTTTTATCCTTTGTTATATTTGAGTCGTTAGTTTTAAATGGCCACCTAAACCTTTTTTGAATAATCTTCATTAAAGTAGTTCGATTCTTGAAATATACGATTTATTAGTCCCACACTTTTCCGCCAATTGTTCTTGGCTCATTCCAAGTTTGTTTCTTGCTTCTTCAAGCAAAACACCTAATCTAAATGCTTCAAATTGTTGTTCCCATTCTTCACGTCTTGATACTCCCTTTTGTCCGTATTTCTTGTCAAGAATCTCGTCTAGCGTTGTGATATTACTTTTTGCTTTCATTTTAATATTCATTTTGCAATTTGTTCTAGGCTTTTCATGTTTTGTGCTATTATTTGTTTCTTCTGCTTTATGTCTTCAGCATAAAAGGTATCGCGTTTATTTACCTCATTCAGATATTTCAATGCCTCTTTTTGATAGGCAATGGCAGCTTGTGCCAAAGGCCTAGCGAGCGATATGTTGCGTTGCACTGCAGGGTCGTTGAGCTGAGCCATGCTCTGCCAAGCCCTTTGAAAGTAAAACCAGCCCAATTTGTACCAAGCATCGCTGTTTTCAGGGTTGTATTTGATTATTCTCATGCTGGAGTTTATGATTCTACCTACAGAATCGAGCTGCTCAAATTGCTTGAGCGTATCGGCATAATTGATAGCATTGGTGCTATTTTGCAGGGCTATTTTTATCTCTGTACTGTCTTTCTCAAAATTGGCGATAGAAATAGAGTTGGGCAATAGTTGCCAAAGTGGATCGGCAGGCAGGTGTTTGAGTATAAATTGGGCTGGCGGGGTTAGAAAATGCTCTTCTGTAAATTCATTTACATACCGTTGCTTTTCATCAATATAGCCCGAACCCCACGTAGCATCTACCAAATACCATTTCCGGTCTAATTTCACAGCATTCCAGGCATGATCTGTACTCAGGAATTTTTTGCTTGGTTTATAACCAAAGCCCTTCGAATAGCCTGCCACTATGTAGCAGTCTATGTCGTTCAATTGGCACAAATGATTAAAAAGCTCACTGTAGCCTTGGCAAACCGCACGTTTGGAAGCAAAAGTGCTGTTGGCAGTTTGTTCAGGCACTTTACCCGATTTGAATGCTGCAAAATCGTAAGCCACATTGGCAGCAATCCATACATAAAAAGCCCGCACTTTATCGGCATCAGTTTTGCTTGTTTTGGTTAATGATTTCGCTAGTTGCTCTACCGACTTGGCTTCTGATGTCGGCAAATTTTTAGCATAATTATCAATTGAGGCAAATGGCTGTGCCCACGATTGAATACAAACTGAGAGAATTAAAATAAAAGCAATTTTGCACATGGTTAAAAATAATTTTGGTGTATTCACTCTATTTACAACAATAATTAAATATTTTTGATTCAGTTAAATATTAACACTAACAAAAAAAAATAAAACACTTATGAAAAAAATGATTCGTCCAGTTGCTTTCGCATTGGTAGCTCTTTTCAGTGCACAACTATTAACTAGCTGCTTTGGAAAATTTGCTTTGGTAAATAAACTTTACACTTTCAATGAAAGCATTGCAGGAAAGGATTTGGGTGGCAAATTCATTAAATCTTTAGTATTTTGGGTATTATTGGTAATACCAGTATATGAAGTGGCGGGGTTTATCGATTTTATCATCTTGAATTTGATTGAATTTTGGATAGGTACCAATCCTTTGGCTATGAAAGATGGCGAAAGCGAAACCCAGTTTATCACTTTTGCAGGTAGAGACTTTCAACTTACGGGCTCTAAAGGCAAAATGACTGTAAAAGAGCTTTCAGGTAAAAATGCTGGAAAAGAAACGGTGCTATATTTTAATACTGATAATACTATTTCTGTACTGAATGCAGGTAAAATGGTAAAAGTAGCAGATTATACAGCTGCTGCTGCTACCTTTGCTACTGCAGAATCGGGCTTTGTGTTGCAAGGCAATTAATTAAG
>CAZMFZ010000141.1:5036-7888 GCA_964565665.1 uncultured Bifidobacteriaceae bacterium
TAATTAAGAGCCGCATCATTGTGGCTCTTAATTATTCACCAAAGTTACTTTTGATTATATTTGTGCATAAATACCGTATTTCACCACAATAAAATTTAACATTTACAGTTTAATAAACTTAATCAAATACCAATTCTTATGCTAAAGAAAACCATTTACTTCATTGCATCTGCCTTATTGATAGGGTCGCTTGCTTTTGCTCAAGACGATGCCGCAGATGCCCGCAAGAAAAAAGAAAAAGAAACGCGTAAAAACCTCAATGAAAAAGCCGGTAAAATAGCCCGCAAAGAAGGTAAAAGTCTTGAAAAAGAAGGTTGGAAAAGTGCCCCAGGTGGCTTGCCAATAAAAAAACAATTGGATAATGTGTATTTGAAACAATCGGAGCAAGATAACGAAGGCTATCCACTTTGGTATATTTCAAATTCACGTGCCACTGCTAATACACAGGCCGCAGCCAAACTATCGGCAATGGAATTGGCTAAGTTAGATTTGGCAGGTCAGTTAGGTTCTAACATTACAGGTTTAGTGGAAAACAGCGTTGCCAACAGCCAGATTTCAGAAGAAGAAGCTACCTCAGTTCAAAAAGTAGTAGCGGCATCAAACAATTTGATTTCAGCAAGCTTAGGCAGGGTATTGGTTTTTACCGAATTCTACAAAAAGATGGGCGACAACATACAATGCTCAGTATTTATAGGTACAAATGCTAAATTGGCAGAACAACAAGCTAAAAAAGCAGTGCGTAAAAAACTAGAAGAGGAAACCAATGTGGTACGAGAGAAACTTGATAAAATATTGGGTCTTGATACTGAGGAAGCTAAATAATAAGAGTGAATATGTAAATTGTAGAAAGGGAATGGCTTATAGCTATTCCCTTTTTTATTTTAACTCAACAATCGTAATGCCATCGCCACCAAATTCCACTTTTTCATCTTTGAAAGTAGATACGAAGCTCACCCTTCGCAGATGTTCACGAATAAGTTTTCTCAATATGCCATCGCCTTTGCCATGCAATATCCGCAGTTCGTAGCTGCCTAGAAGTAAGGCGTTATCTAGAAAACTATCTACCAAATTTATAGCCTCTTCACCTCTTTTGCCTCGCAAATCTATAGTAGAGCTGAAATTATTCATTCGTTCATTGATATCAATGCCTTGCACCCGCTTAAATGCGGGTTGCGATTGCTCTATTAATTTATCTCCGGTGGTTTTTTTCAGTCTATTAAGCTTTACCATAGTTTTCATTTCTCCCACGCTCAATTCTACTTCATTTCCTTTTATAGCTGAAACTTTGAATGAAGCATCGCCCCCATCAATTGAAACTTTATCTCCTATTTTGATTGGTTTTTCATCAATTTTTATCTTTGGCTGGATATTTTGCTCTTTTGGACTGTGTTTTTTCTCAATCTCACGCAATTCAGCTCGCGCTATTTCAGCATCTATTTGGCTGTACTGCCTGGTTTCTTTGAGTTGCTTTATTATGACTTGGCTTTCCAATTTGGCTTCCTGCACTATTCGCTTTGCTTCAATCTTAGCATTTTGCAATGTCTCCGATTTCGATTTTTCAAGAAATTCTTTGAGTTCGGCATATTGCTTGGCTGTTTCATCAAGATTTCTTTTCACTTTCAGCACTTCATCATTTTTCTTTTGAAATTCTTGCTTTTCAGTTTGCAAGTCTTTCACTAGCTTATCTACATTTAGTCGCTTATCGCCTATTTTATTCTTGGCTCTGTTTAGCACATTTTGAGGTAAACCTATTTTCTGTGCTATTTCCAAAGCGAAAGAATTGCCTGGTTTGCCAATCTCTAATTCGTAAAGTGGCGAAAGTTGCTCGTAATTATATTTCATAGCCCCATTTACTACGCCTTGGGTGTTTTCCGCATAAAATTTCAAATTTGAATAGTGTGTGTTTACTACCGCATAGCATTCGTTTCGCACTATTTCCTCTAAAATTGATTCTGCAATTGCTCCGCCATATTGAGGATCAGTGCCCGTGCCAAATTCATCTATCAATACTAAAGCATTTTTATCTGCATGGTTGATTATTTCTCGCATATTGGTAATGTGCGAACTGTAGGTGCTGAGGTCGTTTTCAATCGATTGCTCATCGCCAATATCAATAAAAAGTGAGTTAAATACGCCAAAGTTGCATTGTTCGCCATTCGGAATTAGCAAGCCGCACTGGTGCATATATTGTAGTAACCCGATGGTTTTCAGTACCACAGATTTTCCACCTGCATTTGGCCCTGAGATAACCAACACTCTATTTTGAGCATCTAATTTAATAGAAAGCGGAATAATGGATTTGTTTTGCTCTTTATGAGCCAAATAAAGCAAAGGATGAAAAGTTTTTGTCCAATTCAGGTGAATTCCCTTGTTTATCTGCTGTTTAGAGGCCTTTATTTTCTCAGCCAATTTAGCTTTGGCATGAATAAAGTCTATTATTCCCAAAAAACGATAGGCTTTTTTGAGTATGGGTAAATGTTGCCGAATTTCATCTGTAAGTGTTGTGAGAATTCTGATTATTTCTCTTCTCTCATCATTTTCAAGTTCACGTATGCGATTGTTGCTATCGAATACTTCTATCGGCTCAATATAAACCGTTTGCCCTGTGGCAGATTCATCGTGAATAAATCCTTTTACTTTCCGCTTGTTTTCTGCATACACCGGTATTACCATTCTCCCATTGCGAATGGTGAGCGAAACATCGTCAGGGGCGAAGCCATCTGCTTTGGCAGCTCTGAGCAAAGTGTCGAGCTTTTTCCGGAGGCCAGCTTGTTCGCCATACAAATCCGCTCTGATGTTTTGTAATTCCTTCGAAGCATTGTCTTTTATTCTTCCGCTATCATCAATTATTC
>CAZMFZ010000142.1:0-232 GCA_964565665.1 uncultured Bifidobacteriaceae bacterium
GTAATTAAAGTAAAATAATTAATAATTACCCATAGTATTCTACAAAATTCTTATTTGTTTCTATTAATTTGATGTAATGCAGCCTTCCTGACGACATTGCAGAAATTTTAGGTTCTAATATTTTCCAAAACTCTTCTACTAAAATTTCGCAGCTGCACAATTTATCTTTTAGAAAATCTACTTGAATATTTAGGTTTTTATGGTCTAATTTCTCGATGATTTCATCTTTTAT
>CAZMFZ010000142.1:242-7759 GCA_964565665.1 uncultured Bifidobacteriaceae bacterium
TCACCTAATTTTTTCATGTCTATCACAAATCCGGTTTCGGGATCAGGTTTTCCCTTTACCGTTACAATAATTTCAAAATTATGACCGTGATAGAATTCATTGGCACATTTACCAAATACTTCTTCATTCTTTTCATTGCTCCATTTAGGGTTGAACAACCTATGGGCGGCATTAAAATGCTCTTTTCGAGATACGTAAACCATTGTTTGCAGAGTTTTAGTTTATATCAGGTGCCTGCGACTGATGCCCAAAATTATCTCCAAATTTCAAATAATTGGTTTTAAAATTTTAAATTGCTTTGTCAAATGGCAGTTAAAAGCAAATTGTATGCCCCTTATAAATAACTGTCACGAAATTGCCAAGAGATGAGAACTAGAACAGAAATATTAGATGAGATAAGGAATTCTCCTGAAATTGCATTGTTGGCTAACGATATTCACTCTATTATTGAAAGTGAAAGAGTAGAAAGAGAACGATTTTACAACCTTGTTCACGAAAATGTAAAAGCTGAATTGATCAACGGTAACATCATTTTTCATTCGCCTGTAAGAGGTAGGCATTGGATGGCGTCAAGTGGACTGATAGGAAAGTTGATTCCCCATGTAAATGCAAATATATTAGGAAAGGTAGGTATTGAAAAAGTAATGATAAGGCTTACAAGAAACGATTACGAACCTGATATTGTATTCTTTAGAAAAGAGAAAGCGGTGAATTTTACAGGCAATCAATTGATTTTTCCCGCTCCCGATTTTATTGTTGAGATATTATCAGAATTTACAGAAGCCTACGACAGAGGTGATAAACTCCTTGACTATGCTGCTCACGGAGTAGAAGAATATTGGATAATAGACCCCGAAAATAGGGCAGTTGAAAAATATCTTCTCAAAAACGGTTATTACCAAATAGCCGAAAAATTGCATAATGGAGGCATTGCATCTACGGTGATACTTGGCTTCGAGATAGATTTACAGGAAATTTTCGGAGCGTGAAATATTTTTACCCGTCCAGGCAGGGAAATTATAGTAAATTTGAAGCCTAAAGTTTGAATAATAGTAAATGATAGTAGTAACAGGTGCTGCCGGATTTATTGGCAGCTGTTTAATTTCAAGGCTGAATGCAGATAATTTTAATCACATAATCGCTGTTGATGATTTTAGCAAACTAGTTAAATTGCCCAACCTCGAAGGCAAAAAAGTACGAGAAAAAGTAGAGCGTAACGATTTTTTTCTTTGGCTTCAAAAAAACAATAGGCATGTAGAGTTCATTTTCCACATAGGTGCCCGCACCGACACCACTGAGTTTGACAAAGCCTTATTTGACGAGCTGAATGTAGCCTATTCAAAAAGAATTTGGAACGCATGTGTCGATTATCACATTCCATTGGTGTATGCTTCTTCGGCAGCTACTTATGGTTTAGGCGAATTGGGCTACGATGATGATGAAGCCTTGATCTCGCAATTGAAGCCGCTCAACCCTTATGGCAATTCAAAATTAGAATTTGATATTTGGGCTTTACAGCAAGCCAAAAAACCTTTTTTCTGGGCAGGATTAAAATTCTTCAATGTATATGGCCCCAATGAATACCATAAAGGAAGAATGGCATCCGTGATTTTCCATGCGTTTAACCAAATAAAGGCAACTGGTGAAATAAAACTATTCCGTTCTCACAATGAAAACTACAAGGATGGGGAACAGCTGAGGGATTTTATTTATGTAAAAGACCTATTGGAGGTATGCATTTTCTTGATGCATCATAGAAAAGACCCAGGGATATACAATTTGGGAACAGGCAAGGCCAGAACTTTTCTAGATTTAGGAAGAAACGTTTTCAAAAGCATGCATTTGCCCGAAAACATTGAATATATAGACACCCCAGTAGATATTCGCGACAAATACCAATACTTCACTGAGGCTAAGATAGAAAAATTATTGTCTATTGGCTATGCCAAAGGTTTTCATAGCTTGGAAGAGGGTGTGGAAGAGTATGTTGCTAGTTATTTGAATACAAATACATACTATTGACCTTTTTTTATCCTCTTTTACTAATTTCAGACATCTGATTTACTACCAGCAGATTAGAAACGACAACAAAATTGAAATTCATAACCACAAAAATTCAGCAATTATTTAAAAACGAAGAGGTTTTAAAGATTTCTAAAAATATTGGATGGTTGTTTTTTGATAAAGTACTGCGAATGGGTGTTGGGTTATTCATAGGTGTATGGATAGCTAGATATTTGGGGCCTGAACAATATGGCCTATGGAATTATGCCATAGCCTTTACTGCCATTTTTGGTGCGATAGCCAGTTTAGGACTAGATTCAATTGTGATTCGCGAATTAATCAGGACTCCAGAGAATACAAATGTGCTTCTCGGCACAACTTTCTACCTCAAACTTTCGGCAGGACTCTTGGCTTGTGCATTTCCTGTTATAATTATCTATGTTACCAATCCCCACGATTCGTATTTGTTGTGGATAGTTGCTGTTACATCCGCACAATTTATTTTTCTTTCGATAGATACCGTAGATATTTTTTATCAGTCTAAGATTCTTTCAAAATACACCGTAATAGCAAAAAACAGTTCATTTATTGTGTTTTCAGTATTAAAGTATCTGCTGATAATGTACAATGCACCTTTAATTTTTTTTATTTATTTCACTACAGGTGAAGTAATATTGGCCTCAGTTTTATTAGCAATAAGTTACTATTGTAAGGTAGAAACCAAAATAAATTGGAAACACAACTTTGTAATTGCCAAAGAACTATTAAATCAAAGCTATCCAATCATATTTTCAGGAATAATTATTATGGTTTATATGAAAATAGACCAAATTATGCTCGGAAATATCTTGGGCAATAAAGCCGTAGGGGAGTATTCGGCAGCTATTAAAATATCTGAAATATGGTATATGGTGCCTACAATTGCTATTTCTTCTCTTGCTCCCTTTTTAACAAAAATTAAAATGGAAAATCAAATTGTTTATTATAAAAATTTACAAAAACTATTTACTTTTATGTTGTGGGCTAGCCTGATTGTATCGGTAATCTTTTTATTTGCCTCCGATCCTTTAATAAAAATATTATTTGGAGCCCAATACGCACACGCTTCGATGATTTTGAAAATTCATATATGGAGCTCTGTTCCTGTTTTCTTTGGATCAGCGTGGTCTTGTTGGATAATAATAGAGAATAGGCAAAAAATAACGTTCATAACCCACACCTCAGCTTCTGTACTCAATATAGCATTAAATATTTACCTTATTCCGCTAATGGGCGTTACGGGTGCGGCTGTGGCAACTATTATTTCATACGCAGTAGGCCTATTTACTGCAATGACACTTTATAAAGCTAAAATTGCATTTAACTTTTTGAAAAATGCACTTATACTGAAATTCTAAATTATCAATATGTTATACGCAGAATCGGAGTGGTTTAAAAAGGTATTGAATAAATACATAGAACGAGACAGGGCTATAGTATTAAATATAGGTTCGAGCACTAAAGAATTCAGAGAAACGGAGCAACCTTATGTACAAGAAAATGTCTTTGATGTATTAGCAACTAAAAATGCAACAGTTTTAAATGTTGATCTGAAAGAAGAAGCAGGAGTTGATTTAGTAGGAGATGTAACTGATGCTGAATTTATAAAAAAGCTCTATGGAATTACCCCGAATGCCATTATATGTTCCAATCTCTTAGAACATTTGACTATCAGAGAACTTTTTTGCAATTCTCTCATTAAAATAATGAATAAAGACACGTACTTGATAGTCAGTGTCCCTTACAGTTTTCCATATCATCCCGATCCCATCGATACACTTTATAGGCCTTCACCACAAGACCTAAAAGTTTCTTTTAAGGAATTAGAGATCATTGAATCAAAAATTGTACAATGCGGTACTTTTTTTAATTTTATTCATAAAAATGTACCACTAAAACTAAAGGTTAAATACCGGGTTTTTGCTCTTATCCGACTGCTACTACCATTTTATAAGAGCGACACCTGGAAAGACAATCTGTGGAATTTTAAAAGTATATCAGCTACATGCGTAGTGTTTAAACTAAAAGGTATTTAATTGAAAATCGTTTGTTGTATAGATAGAAAATACATTCAACATCTTTGTGTGATGTTGGTTTCATTGTTTGAGAATAATGGTCAAAACCAAATTTTAATCTATCTTATTTTTGACGACTTGAATCAAAAAGAAAAAGAATCGATTAAATATTATGTTGCTAAATATGAACAAAACGTAATTTTTATCCAAATTTCACCCGAAAGATTTCAGCACTTTAGCATTTCAGAACATATATCTTTTGCTACATATTTTAGAATTCTAATCCCCGAGGTAATAGATTCTTCGATTGAAAAAGTACTTTACTTAGATACTGACATTGTAGTGGCGCAAAATATTATGGAGCTATGGAATGTAGATATAACAAATTATCACTTTGCTGCTATACCAGAGCCTACTTTTAATGAGCATGCGAGACTAGATATACCCTTCGGTGCTAAATACTTCAATGCTGGAATTTTATTGATTAATCTGAAAAAATGGAGAGAAGAGAAGGTTTCCAATCAGGTATTGAATTTTATAGATGCCAATGCTGAAAAAATTATTTTTTGGGATCAAGATGCTTTAAATGCAGTTTTGTACAATAAATGGTTAGCCCTTCCATTAAAATGGAATCAACAAAGTGTCTTTTTTGAAAAAGAAATTTCAAACACACGTATTGACAAAACAGAACTAAGAGAAGCCATTAGAAATCCAAGCATTATTCATTTTACAGGAGCTTCAAAACCATGGGAATACATAAATTTTCATCCATTTAAATATAAATATTTCCAATATTTAAAGCAAACACAGTGGAAAACTTATACATTTAGAGATAAATCTCTTAAAAATGTTCTTTTAAAATTAGTGTTCAAAATAATGTTTATGTTTGGTCACTCGAGAAACGATACTGACAAAATAATTAAGTCTTTTAAAAGAAACGTTCTTCATATATCAGAATTCAGCTAATGTTACTGACCGATCAATTCTCAACCCCTATCCTCTTTTTAGTATTTAACCGCCCAGATACTACCCAAAAAGTATTTGACTCTATTAGAAGTCAACGACCAACTAAATTGTATATAGCTGCCGATGGTCCAAGGAGTGGCAAACCAAATGAAGCCGAAAAATGCAATGAAGTGAGAAACATCGTTTCTGATATAGATTGGGACTGTGATGTTAAAACATTGTATCGTGCGGAAAACCTTGGTTGCAAAGTTGCGGTAAGCAGTGCCATTTCTTGGTTTTTTAACAATGAAGAAGAAGGAATTATTCTAGAAGATGATTGCTTGCCAGATGATACATTTTACAATTACTGCTCTCTTCTATTGGAAAAATACAGATTTGATGATAAAGTAATGCATATCGGTGGAGTGAACTTTCAAAATGGTGTAAAACGAGGCAAAGGCTCGTACTATTTGTCCGATATTACTCATATTTGGGGATGGGCGAGTTGGAGAAGAGCATGGAAACACTACGATGTAAATACTTCTCGGCTAAATGAATACTTAAATATATCTCACTTTATTAAGATATTGTTACTTCCGTATTTCAATAAAATGCAAATCATAAATTATATAAATACAAACGCTAACAAGATAGATACATGGGATCATCAATGGGCATTTGCCATCGAACTAAACAGAGGAACAAATATAAACCCCAACGTAAATCTAATTGAAAATATAGGGTTTGGTGACAATGCTACTCACACCCAAGAAAAAAGCAACTCTCTAAAGCAATATATGCATAATGGTAGTATCGATCAAATGATACATCCAGATGTAATGATAGTAAATTTAGAAGCAGACACTTTTTTTAAAAACTTGACTAAGCCCACAAATTTACTTAGTAGCTTAAAGTTGAACATCAAAATAGTAATAGCCGTGTTAAATAGAAAAATAAATGGTTTGCAAAATTTGTAGTAGTACAACCCATATTATCTTTAATAAAAAGTTGCTAACTAAATATCTGGTTGGCTACCATCAGTGTTCTAATTGTGGATTTATTCAGACAGATGAACCACATTGGCTTTCTGAAGCATACCAAAATGCAATTACTTCGCTTGATTTGGGATATGCCGGAAGAAACACCTATTCAAGCTATATCACCGCAGGAATTATAGAGTTATTCTTTAATTACAAAGATAAATTTATTGATTATGGGGGGGGATATGGCTTATTTGTGAGGTTGATGCGCGATTGTGGTTATGATTATTATTTAGAAGACAAGTATTGCCAAAATTTATTCGCCAATAGTTTTGAACAGAATGAGATCCCTGAACAAAAGTTTGAATTACTCACTGCATTTGAAGTATTTGAACACTTGCCTGACCCCATCAGCGAAATTTCTACTATGCTAGAATATAGCGATAGTATTTTATTTAGTACTGAAATATACCCTAGCGACAAATCTGAATTAGAAAACTGGTGGTATATATCTCCCGAAACAGGTCAGCATGTAAGTATATACTCCATTAAATCTCTTCAAGAAATAGCAAAGCATTTTAGATTAAATTTATATACAAATGGCACTAATTTGCACCTGCTAACTCCTAAAACTTTAAATTCAAATATTTTTAGACTAATATGCAAGTATAAATTTTCCTTTTTGTACCTTCATTTACTCAAACCAAAAAGGCAATCATTGCTGATTACCGATTATAATAAAATAAAAAGTGGCTTACACGCTCCTAATGAAAACTATTCCCCTTTATAAAGTTTATATTACCATTTTTTCTGCTTCATTGCTCCATGCACTTTGGCCTGCAGCACCTACGGCTGCTACCCGGAAAGAATATTTTGTGCCTGGTTTTAATTTGTCTTTTGTGAATTTTGTAGAAGTGCTCACTCCTGCAAATCCCCAAGCATCATCCTTAGTTACATCTTGGCTAAATTCAATTAAATACGAGCTTTTTCCTTTTACAGAATCCCATTTTAAGTTGATAGCACCACTAATTTTGTCGTTTTCTACCGTTAAGTTTTCAGGGGCAAGCAAATCTCCAATGGGAGCAGCTTTTTTCCTTATATCCATGCCAGCACTTAAAATTTTAAGTTCGTCTCCTTTACTTTCGGCTTGTATGTATTCGGAAAGAAGCGTTACAATATTATCAAGTTCGGCCTCTTTTTGCCTTTCTATCGCTTTTAAAGTCTTACCACCATCAGCAGCATTGGTACGAGCGATTTTTAAAGCATTGATAGCTGCCGATACATCAGCTAGCGCAGGACTTGGATTAGCAAAGTTTACATTGTTAGTCAACTTACCTACGTAGTATTCCGATTTTTCTATCTTGTCAGTTACTGATTTTGTTTTAAAGTCTAATTTAATTTTAGCCATAGCGGGTTTATTTTTAAAAGATTAAATTCTTGCTAATAATTATGTATGATTAAATAATGCTATAAGGGTTACTTTTGATGGCAATGATTTTAATGTTCGTTGGGGCAATAATCAGACGATTTTTTA
>CAZMFZ010000143.1:0-7695 GCA_964565665.1 uncultured Bifidobacteriaceae bacterium
ATTTTTAAGTGTTGCGGAGTATTTTTTCAATTGTAAATTATTGAAAAGTACAAAATATTATATTGTACAAATTGGAAATATTAGTAAATTATTTATATATAATATTTATTATTAACATAAAAAATATTTGAGTGTAATTATTGTATTTAGAACAAAGAATTATAATTAAAATAATCTTCTTTCTAAATTAAAATAGTTATAAATAACACAAAATAACTTTTTATCTATTTGGTCGATATTATTACATTGTATATCGAAATTGGGGTATAGTTTCTAAAGGGTTATGTTTATATTTGAAGATGTTGAGTATGATATTGATTTAATTTCTGTCGTCTTGAAATATTAATATTTGTTTAATCCCTTCTTCAAAGTATGAAGCAATTTACTATTGTATTCTTATGTTGGTTCGTTTTTTGTGAGCTATTAAATGCCCAGCAAATAGTACCAAGAACATATGATGCAAGTAGAAACCCCGGATTCACAACTGCACAATACGAATCGTGGACATTCAATAAGCCTTCCAATGGCCCCAAATTGCCATTCAGACTATTAAAGCCTAAAAATTGGGATTCTATTTCAGTTGAAAAATATCCTCTAATTATATTTTTTCACGGCAAAGGAGAAGCGGGTACTGATAACAATTATCAGCTTGTTCATGGTGGGAAAAAACATCAAGATGCCGTAAACATGGTGGGTGGTGTCACATTTCCAGGTTTTGTGGTGTTTCCGCAATCTAATCAAGTGGCTTGGGCCAGTGGTACTTCGCCTTTGCCAGACTTAATAATGGCTTTTGAGCTCGTTGATTCTCTCAAAATAAAATACAATATAAACCCTAATAAAATATATGTTCATGGACTATCTGGAGGTGGCTTGGCTACATGGGCAGCATTATACCACAGACCAGATTTGTTTGCAGCAGCTTTACCAATGTCGGCACCTGGCAACGACACCAAAGCATCGTTTATTTGTCCCATACCAATTTGGCTTTCTCAAGGTGGAGTAGATAATAATCCTGTGCCATTTGTATCAAAAAAGATGATGGCGGCATTGCGAACTGCTGGGGCGGTAGATTCACTGGTTACTAAATATACTGAATATCCTGGTCAGGGTCATAATATTTGGAATAACACTTACAATAATGTAGACTTTTTCCCCTATATGCTTCGTCAAGACAAACGGAATATTATGCTATTGGGCAAAAATAATATATGTCCGGGAGATAAAATTGATTTGGGTATTTCTCCTGGTTTTGTAAAATACAGATGGTATTTCAATAGCGATACCATAGCAGGTGCTACAGCTAACCGCATTAACAATATTTCAATAGCGGGACTTTATTCTGCTGCTTTTAAGCGAGCCCCAAATTCTGCTTGGATTTATACCAACACAGTAAATATTAACACAGCATTGGCTTCGGCCAAACCTACAATTGTAGGTAACAATAGCTTTTACCTTCCTTCTCCATCAGGAAACACAGTTTCATTAATAGGACCCGAAAATCAAATTGTGTATAAATGGTCGTCTGGAGCTACTACAGCTAAAGTAAATGTAAATGGTTCAGGAAACTACACATTGAAAGTTACTCCTAGAGTAGGTTGCCCTAGCTTAGTCTCTGATATTACAAAAGTGAGGGTTGGGCCTAATGGTGCCAACCCGCCATTTGCCCCCACAGAACTAAGTGCATATCCAGTTTCGAATAGTGGTATAATTGTAAAGTGGAAAGACAATGCCAGTAATGAAGAGCATTATGAAGTATATGCTGGTACGCAAAAAGGTGGACCTTATGCCTTCGTAGGTGTTACCAATGCCAATGCAATCAGTTTTATTGTGAATAATTCAGCACCTTCTACCACTTATTTTTACAAAGTAAGAGCTGTGAATTCAGATGGTGGAAACCTAGGTGAGGCAGAAACACGTGCCAAAACGATGGGAGACTTTGTAGTACCTACCTCGCCAAGCAATTTGCAATTTGCCGGGTTTACTCCACAGGCAATTCAACTTACTTGGAAGGCTTCTTTCGATTCATCAGGTATTAAAAAGTATTACATATATAATAGAGATACATTACTAGGCCAGACCGACAGTATAACTTTTAAAGTCTCTATGGCTAATAGCGTGATTAAAAGAGGGAGTTTTAATAATTTTTATGTAATAGCGGAAGACAATGGAGGAAATGTATCTGCACCAAGCAATGAATTACCCTTTGCGAACAACGGCTTGGGTTTGTTTGCCAGCTACTATGAAGGGAACTTTAGCGTACTGCCTAATTTTGCAACCAATATCGCCTTCAAAACTGGATTGGTACGCAATGCTACCGTGCGAAGTAGCACTCCATTGCTGATAAATACACTTACCGGAGCAGAATTCCCTTCTCGAAATTCAAACTTTGCACTTAAACTTGAGGGATATATTTATGTAAATTTAGCTACGGGATATAAATTTTATACTGAATCTGATGATGGAAGTAAACTTTGGATAAATGGCACCCAAGTAGTGAACAATGATTATTTGCAAGGAATGACTGAAAGGTCGGGCACTTACACATTTCCAGCAAAAGGTTGGTATACTATTACTATAGGTTTCTTTCAGGGTACTGGTGCATATGGGTTGAATACCCGATATGAAAGCACCTCTGGAGGGTTGGCAAAACAAATATTTCCACTAAATGCTCTTTCATATTTAAGCAATGGAACTACCACAGGTGTGATAAGCACTCCCGGTTTTAACACCACAATTACCGGTGGCAATTGGTATCCCAACAATCAGACGGACAAACCAAGAATCAGAATACAGTGGTCTCTAGCTTCTTTCAATGGCTTGAGAGGATTTGAAATATACCGCATTGCTACTACTACTGGTACAACTAAAGTTGCTATCACTAGCAATTGGCAGAAAATAGCTACAATCAGTAATACCACAGTATCGCCAAATACCTATGCCTATGTAGATACAACCGATAGCCCTGGTGCTTTTCTAAATATAAATACCAAATATTTTTATGCCTTAAAAGCCATTACAAATACAGGGAATACTAATCACATTGGCTATAGAGGCAGTTTATCAAATCCTACTTTTTTAGGAATTGCTATACCATCGTCAGTACCCGGAATACCCGGTACACCTACCAATCTTTCTGCATCTGGTATAAGTAACACCATTATTTCACTTAATTGGATAGACAATTCCACAAATGAATCGGGCTTTGAAATATGGCGTAGCTATACTAAGAATGGAATTTATGTAAAAGCAGGTTTGGTTCCTATGAATGTAGTTGCTTTTTATGATAGCACATGTGAAGCCAATTCAAAATATGTATATAAAATTAGGGCTTTCAATGCAGGTGGATATTCTGCTTACTCAGCCGTAGACTCTACTGTTACACTTAATATTCCCACCCCACCTTCAAACTTGAAAGGCATGGCTGTAGGATCTAATGCCATAAATCTCACTTGGAAAAACAATTCTGAATATGCTTTTGGCTATGCTTTGTATAGAAGTATAAGCAGGGCTACTGGCTATACTTTAGTAGATTCTATTCCGAATTCCAACCTTACATTTTACCAAGATAAAACGGTAGCTGATAATGTGAAATATTATTATAAAGTAAGGGCATTTAATGAAAATGTTTCGGCTTTCAGCAATATAGATAGTATTAAAACATTTTTAAGTGCTGCACCGGAAACCGACTGGAAATTGCCTGCAGTATCAGTAACGGGCAGCTTTAATACTTCTCTAATGAACAATGCTGTAAACTTAAATAAATTGAGCAATGCCCTCATTAATAAAAATGATTTCCTAAATAATTTGGTGATTACAGCTTTGGGAATATCATCATTAAGCATAAAAATGCCTGATGTAAGTGAAATGCCAAGGGGCGGTTTTATGACTATTAATTTTATAAAAGGGTCAGCTTCATCTTTAAATCCTAAGGGTGATACTTTAAACAATCAAATAATATCAAATGTGCCAGATACGAGTGGAAGGCTGTATTTAGATTATGGAATATTAAATTCTCCGTATGATTTTGTGATTGGAGTTTCAGTATCTGGCAATAATACTGATACTACAAGCTGGATTCCCTTGCCACATAATATTAATTCTCCTAATAATAACAATAGCAACCTTTTACAAAAAATCTATTTTCCTGCCACTATTTCTGGAAGGTGGGTGAAGATTGTAGTGCAAAGCAAAAAGACTTCGAATGTAAATTTATTTTTATCAGAAATTGGAATGTATAAAATATTGCCAGAAGGGAAAAGGCATAATTACTTTTTATTGCTCGGTGCATCTATCGAGCAACAAAGCCCAAGCCAAGGGCTTAAAAAATTCAGACAAAGGTTAATTGCCAATGGAATTGCAGGAGGAAATACTGCCGTAGTATTTAATATATTCGGTAGCCCCGGAGTTGGCCCTGGTAAAAACTCAATTCAATTGCGAGATGGCATAGATGATGTGCTAAACGAGCATCCGTATGCCGAATTTATAATGATTCATCAAGGTGGAAACAATATCAATTCGGTAGATAATGCAATGAGACCTCTCAAATACGAGATGTTCAAAACCAAGCCTGAGGTCAATTCTTTTATTGTGAGCTTTGTAGATATTTACAATAAAATACTTTTAAGAGGGAAAATACCATTGATTTCAAGAATGCACTTTAGAGATTATAGACCAGGGAATTCTGCAGTTTCAAATGCTGGAACAAATTTGTATGTGAATGAAGGAAGAAACCAAGAAAATGGCTCTTTGCCTTACAATTTGCTGCTTGATAGCCTCACCAGAATATATGCACCCCATGTATACAATGAAGCAGAGAGAAGGAACAGTTTGAATTACTATGCAATTTCACTTAACGACCAATCAATATTGGGCGGAGATGGTTTTCACCCTACCACGCCTACGCAAAATCCTAATCCTAGCATTATTGTAGATAGGCTGGTAGATTATTGGGTAAAATACCCTATGCAGTCTATTTATACAGGCACTACAGCATCGCCAATTGTTTATAATCCAGGCCCGAAAAATATTTGTCCTGGTAACACATTTGCCGAACCGGCTTGTTGGTTGAGTTATGCGGGGCCCATTCCTGACAATAAGAAAAATTTACTTGATTCGGCTAAAATAGCAGTTGAGTTGGCCGAAAAAACAACCAAAGGCGTAGATATTTGGAACGCTAAAATAGTAGTAGAGCAAATTGGCGACCGTACTATTCGAGTGCCTTATGTGATACGATTGGAAAATTTAAGAGATTACAGAACCCCAGCTGCCCCGACAGAACTCAATGTATTGGTGGTTTCAAATTCCTCTTTGAATTTGAGTTGGGTAAAAAATTCTTCCAATAGTTTAGGTTTCCAAGTATGGCGTTCCAACACCAATAATGGTAGTAATTTCAAATTGGCTGGGGTAGTTACCACAGCGGGAAGTATGAGTTTTCTTGATACAGGCTTATCGGGCGATACAGTGTATACCTATTATGTAAAAGCGGTAAATAGCGGTTTCGGTTCTGCTTGGTCAAATTTCGTAAATGCAAGGCCATCATCTACCTATTATTCTAAAGAAATTGGAGAACTTACCTCTACAGGTACTTGGGGCCTTAACCTTGATGGTGCGGGCGGGAATCCAATAAATTTTACCAGTTCTGGGCAAACCTTTGTAATTGCCAATCGAGGAGATGTATCTGGCTTAAGTAATGGTTTTGCTGTAAGTGGCTACAATTCTAAAATGATATTGTCGAGCAATACCCAGCTTGTAATTGAGCAATCAGGCAGCTTGAATGCTGTAATTGATGTGATGGACAATGCTAAGTTAGATATTAAATGCCCCATCAACCCCACGTTAGGCAATGTAGATACCACTTCAACTATTGGTTTTGGCAATGCCAATATTATTCCAATAAAGAATTATGGCAATATCAATTTTATAGGCACAGGCTCTCGCTATTTGCCCGCAGGTAATCTGAATGTGTACAGAAATATTTCACTTGATGCTGGAATTCAACTGCAAGGCACGAATGCTACTTCTACTATCAGCCTCTATACCTCTAATTTGGTGTTTGCCGATGTAACTGCCTCCCTAAATAATGTTTCAATTAATTTGGTGAGAAACAATGCCTTATTCGATGCAAAATCTGGCACTATTGCCCTAAATAACTTGACTATTGGAGGCAATAGTCAAGTTGACTTAATAAACTCAAGTAATCTATTGGTGGGGGCAAATGCCGGACAAACACTCAAAATCAATGCGGGAGCTAAATTGTTAATCAACAATAGCAATCTTTCCATCGTAGGTGTTGCAACCTTGAATGCGGGCTCAAGCTTACCCGGACAGATAAATGTAAATGGGGGTTCTATTTATTTCAGTACTAGCAGCCCACAAAACCATCAACTGCTATTTGATGACAACGACAATAAATTGTATAATTTGGGAATAAACCTGACTGCGGGCATTGGAGATACGGCAAAAATACTTTCGCCCCTTTTTATGCACAATACTGTGAAACTGGCAAGTGGTGTATTGCACACAAACAATTACCTGACTTTAGTTTCCAACAGTGCCAATACAGCTAGAATTGCCAAAGTAGATGCCAATGCCCGATTATCAGGGCAAATAACGGCACAAAGATATGTGGGGCCGTTTAAGAAAACTTCATATTATATGCTGGGTACACCAATATGGAATAATCCCATTTCGACATGGCAAAGCTTTATTTCATTGCAGGGATTTATTAACACAAATACCGGAACACCAATTAAAGCAAGTACAATTAGTAACTGGAGCGAACCACGAAATGGTTGGATGTCAAATAGGGATTCCACAGCTTTACTAATTCCTGGTAGAGGTTATCGGGCTTTTATTAATACTAAAGATTTGTCATATCTAGATAGTTCGGGTTTCTATGCAAATACAGGAACACCAGTGGTGGGAAATGGTTTTGGCAATAACTTAGGGCAATTCGTTGTAACTATTACAAAATCTGCACCTTCTGCAGGTTGGAATGTAATTGCTAATCCCTATCCGAGTGAAATTGATTGGGAAGCATCAGGCTGGGATAAAACCAATGTAAATAATGCTTACTATGTTTGGGATGGAGCTAATAGGGTATACAGGAGTTATGTAAGTTCAGGAGGAATGAATATACCATCAATTAGTAGCAATGGTATGACTTCCATCATTAATTCAGGACAGGGTTTTTTAGTATATTCTTTTACTTTGGGCAATAGTAGTTTTAGCTTCACTGAAGATGTGAAGACTGAAGTGGCAAGCCTTCCAAATTTTTATAGAATGGAAAATAAAGAAAATATTTTCAGGATATTTTTAAATAATGAAAACGAGCAGTCTGATGAAGCAGTTATTAGATTTATAGATAACTCAACTGATAATTTCGATTTGAACTTAGATGCAATAAAATTGGAAGGAGACGATTTGAATCTATCTATTTTAACTCCAAAAAATGAGGCATTGATTATTAATTCGATACCAACCAGAAAAGTTTCTAAGATTTTATTAAGTGTAAAATCTCATACAAAGGGAACTTATTATTTTACTTTCATAGGAATTGAAGAATTAAAAAGTACAAATGTTTATTTATTAGATAAGTATTTGAAAAAAACCGAAAAGTTAAATCTTGATAAGCAAGTTTATTTTTCAATTACCGAAGATACTTGTAGCAATCACGATACTCTGTCTGGCTGTAGC
>CAZMFZ010000144.1:0-7464 GCA_964565665.1 uncultured Bifidobacteriaceae bacterium
TTGTTTTCTAAAGCAATAGCAAGTTCTAACAATTTTAAATCGTCCGCCACACTTGTGCAAAACAATTTCAGAAAAACTCTCACCGATGCTTCTTCTCCTTGAAAATATTCATCTAAGTGGCTCAAATTTAACAACTTATACACCATTATACTGAAATTAAATACAACTATATTTTCTTGAAAAATTTCAAACCTGAATCTTCATAAGTAAAATATTTCCCATAGTCGTTTGGCATGGCATCAAAATAACCAATGATGAAAATGCCATTCTCATTTAATTTTTCACTAAAATGCTTCAACAGATTCATTTTCAAATTATCGTTGAAATATATCATTACGTTACGACAAAATATAATATCGTAGGAATTGTCATTTTCAAAAGCCGAAGTTAAATTATGCTGCTTATAAATTGCATAATTTCTGTATTTGGGCAATAATATACCATTTACATCATTGAGACTAAAACATGATTTGATGGTTTTTATAGCATCATACTGCTTTATATTAAGCTCATATTTCAGTAGCATATCAAGTTCATACTCGGCTTTTCTGGAAATGTTTACAAAATTATCGCTCAAATCGGTAGCCAATCCCTCGCTTTTAAGCAGCAAATTTGCATCGTCAAGCACTATTGCCATAGTATGCACTTCTTCGCCAGTAGAGCAACCCGCGTGCCATATTTTCAGTTTGTTTTCTGAGTTTTCTTTTGCAATGCGTGGCAAATACAAATCACGCAGTTTTACCCATATTTCCGGATTGCGAAACATTTCAGTGAGCCCAACCGATACTTCATCCTTGAAGATAAATATAAATTCTTTGTCGTAAAGCAGCCTTTGCCAGAGACCCAGCACATTTTCCAGATTGTAGCGGTGAATGATTCTGATGATTCTTCGCTTGAGCGAAGAAGCTTCGTAACCCGTAAAATCTAATCCGTATCGCGATGAAATAGCAAAATTTATGGAGTCTAATTCCTCATCGGTAATGGCAGATACCGAATCTTTTCTCTCTTCTTCCATCAGCTAACTACTTGAATTTGTGATTATTGACGGAATGAGCAAAGCAAAATAACTCGCCAAACTTCCTGTAATGCTTTTTGAAATATATACTGCGATGAAATAATCTTTCGCAAACCCTTCTGTAGAAACTATGGTGATATGTTGCCTTACTGGATTGCCATTTGCCAACGTTTCTTTTATATATTCCGACAGACCAGGGCTATTGAATTTGGTATCTATTAAGCTTTTGAAGGAAAGGTTTTTTATCTCTTTGCGTTTTAGCTTGAGCTGCTCAAGAAACAAATAGTTGGCCGATTTGATGGTGAAATCTAAATTGATTTCAATAGTACCGAAAGTCTCATTTAAAGCATTTAATCTATTTCTGTAATCGTTTTCCTTTTCTTTCGATTCGGTAGTAAAATTGGCAAACATCAATATTTTATAAGGTTCGCCTCGCAAATCTAAAATTGGGTTGTAGGTGGCATCGACCCATATTTCCTTTCTTGATTTTGAATACCTTCGAAACTCTCCCGTATTGAAATTGCCTTTTTTCAGACTATCCCATAGCATTTCATATCGAGTAGAATTTATTTCATCTTCGGGTACCATTATTTTCTCATCACAACCAATTATTTCATTCTTATCATAGCCCATTACCGATAAAAACATTTCATTAGCATTGAGAATATTGCCATCCATATCAAATTCTATAGCTGCGTTGCTTTTGTTAATGGCATCTAGAATACACTTTGTGAGGTTGGTTTCGGCTTGGAGTTCAATAAGCTTATTGTTCAATGTTTCTTGAGCGGCTCTTAATTCTTCTTCATTTGTCACCAATTCATTTTCTTTGCTTCGCAAGTCGTTGGTCATTTTTTGCGACTCCATTAGCAGCTTTTGCGTATGTTGGTTGATGCGTGCTGAAGAAAGTGTAGACGAGAAACTTTCGGCAATTTCATTTACAAACTCAATCTGATAAGGCTCTATTTCTTCAAAAGAAGCCAATTCGATGGCGCCAAATACATGATCGCTTGTTTTTAAAGGCACTAATAATATTGTTTTGGGTGTAGCACTTCCCAGCCCCGAGGTAATCGAAATATAATCTTCAGGGATATCGCTGATGTACAGGGTGTCTTTATCGGCAATACATTGGCCTATTAAGCCCTCGGCCAATTCTATTCTTCTGTCTTTATATTTGCGTTTGTCGTAGGCGTAGCAAGCTAGCAATTCAATATAGGTATCGTCTGCATCTGCTTCATTTACAATAAATACTGCACCTTGGTTGGCATTGAGGTATTTGACGATATTTAAAATAATTATGTAGGCAAACTCTTTCAAATCGTCATTTTGATGGTCGCGAAAAAGCTGGCTAAACTTTGCCATACCTTCATTTGCCCAATTTCGTTTGCTTTCTTCCTCAGCTACATTTTTGAGTTTTTCTCGCATTTCATCGAGTGCAGTACCCAGCTCAAAATCTTTGGTGGCAATATCAAGCACCATATCAAATTTTCCATCGCCAATATTGCGGGCAAAGGCCGTGGCATTTGTGATTCTGGTATCAATATTTTTGAGATTAGATACCAACTCTCTAAGCTCATTATTAACCGATATTTTCAACTCTTTGGCTTGATTTTCGGTAATACTGCGGCTGGCTGAAGTTATTATTTTAATAGGTTTGGTGAGCTCGCTATTAATAACAGAAAACAAAATTACAGAAGGAAGGGCCAGAACTACAAAAGCACAAATGCCTGATAGTAAACCAATTGCAATATTATTTATATTTATTAAAACAATAAAAGAGGCAATTAGAGCCATTTGAACACCCAGTAAAATAATGATTTTGGTAGCGGTTTTGAAGCCATTCATTTTTCTCATTTTGTCGATATAGGGATATAGGGATTAATTTTTGTCTGCTTCTAGGGTTTGAAATTCTACAATATCTAAAAATGATTCGTCAAGCACCCAAATAAACTCAGTTTCTAAATTGTGGTTGGCAATTGAAAATACAGTTTTGAACTGTAAAACCAGTTTTTGTTCGATATAATCTTGATTGAGCAAGTTGTCTAACACCGATTTATTGCCCATAATTAACTCCGGCACGTAGGCATACGTATTTATTTTCAAGGTGTTTGAAAGCATACTCACTACTGCCGCTGTGAGTATATTGTCAAGCTCTAGCAATATGGCTTTCTGCATTACAATATCATCAATGTATGCGGCTGGAAGAGCCAATTCGAATAGTGCTTCTGCATCTTTATCGGTAAAATTCAAATAGCATTTACCACGCAAATCGCCTTTCAACTCCGACACCAATATGTAAATAGTATCGCTTAATAAAGCCGTTTGACTATTCTCATCATCAGAAACAATAGCAATAGAATCTATTTTTACCTCTTTGTAGGTAAACTTGGCAAATGCCAAAGCCGAATTTGCAAATGCAGATTGTATACATTCTTTAAAAAATAGCTGTTGCCTGAGCGACAATTTTTGAAGCATAGGTGTTATTTCCTTATATTTTTAAATACTTTGTTCATTACCGATGGTATATCTAAAACAAGACAAACATTGCCATTGCCTAATATAGTAGCTCCACTGAAGAAAGCGGTAGTATCGAGCGGCCTTGAAAGCGGCTTTTCCACTATTTCTTTTTGTTGCAAAAGCTTGTCGACTACAAATCCCACCTCTCTATTTCCGTACGATACCACAATCACATATAATTTTACCTCATCTTTCACATTTGTCAAGCCAAGTTGCAAAGCATTGGTAGTGTTGATGTCGTCTAAGCTGGTAATAGCAAATAAATCGTGTAGAAAAACTATGGAAATGGTTTTCTTCAGGTGATTTGCAACTAGCCCTTTACCGATTTTATGGATGTCTTTTTTTGTAAGCTGAATTACGGCATCGGTGTAAGTGAGTGGAATGGCAAATTCTGATTCGCCCATCATAAATAAAAGTGCCGCCTTTAAAGCCATAGAAGATGGCAATGCCAAGCTGATAGTTGAACCTACCCCTACTTGTGTGGCAATATCTACTTTTCCGCCAATGGAATCGAGTGAGCGCTTTACTACATCCATCCCTACGCCTCTGCCCGAAACCGCGGTTACTTGCTCTACTGAAGAAAAGCCCGGCTCAAAAATAAATTGCAATATCTCTACTTCAGAGAGTAAGCGAGCCAAATCGTCTGTCACCAGCCCTTTTTGAATTGCCTTTTTACGAATAATATTTGCATCAATGCCTTTGCCATCATCGCTCACTTCTATTAATACAGCATCTTTTTCGCTTTTAGCTTTGATGGTTACGGTGCCATATTCGGGTTTGCCAAGTTTCACCCGCTCATCTGGTTTTTCAATACCGTGACTGATTGCATTTCGCACTACATGTACAAGCGATTCACTTATAATTTGCAGCACATTTCTATCTATTTCATTTTCAGTGCCTTCCAATACTAGGTTTACTTTTTTATTTTCAACAGCCGCAGTATCTCGCACTATGCGGTGAAACTTGCTAAAGAGAATATTCACTTGCACCAGCCGAGCATCCATTACCGAGTATTGGAGTTCGGAAGTAATGCGTTGAAATCTACTGAAAGCATTGTTTCGCCCTGAAGTGTTAGCACCAGCGATAGTAATTACCCTATCTCGCTCTATCATCAACTCGCCTACCAAATTCATTAGGTTGTCTAATTTCCGCACAGGTATTTGTACCAAATCGGAAAATGCCACCCGTGTCTCAACTTCTATTTCCTCAATTTCATCTATTCGATATGTAGCATCATTAACATCAGCCAAGGTTTCTACTAATGGTTGGGCAATTGAAGCTTTGGCGGTTTTTAATTTTCCATTACTATTTACTTTAGTATTCACCTCTGCTATATCATTTTCATTTTTCGCTATGTCATTAGTAGATTTTGGAGCAAAAGTATTTTCGGGCAATGCTTCTGGCCCCAACCTAGCCACCCTTAGCATTACTTCAAGTTTGGTTTTTATGCCTTTATATTTTACAGGTAGATTTTCAGGGCTTTTAATGCGTTGAATCATAGCCCCAAGCACATCGTTTGCTTTAAATAAATCTGTAAAAAGTTTTTCCTCAATTTGCATTCGAGAGCCTCTTATTTCGCTAAACACATCTTCAAGGGTATGCGACATTTCGGCAATATCGTCAAAGCCCATACCTGCGGCATTGGCTTTGAGGGTATGGGTAATTCTAAAAATGGCATCGATGGCTTTTTTGCCCGAATGGTCTTTTTCTAAAGCTGTAAAAAGCTGATTTAGCTCCTCATACGCTTCCAAAGCTTCTGCTAAAAAAATCTCTTTAAGTTCATCTTCTTTCATATTTTTAGCTTACGATTTACTCTCAACGCTTTATTTATGTGTCAATAAATTTATTGTAGCCCCGTTTGGGTCTTTTACAAAAAATCGTCTTACGCCCCACGGTTCATCTGTAATCGGGTATACTATTTCATAATTATGTTTTTTTGCTCTTTCATATAAATTGTCAATATCAGATACTTCAATAGATAAAAAGTATGGGTATTGTCTAATTCGCCTTCCTGATTAAACTTTAAAATTGATATTTGAGCATTTGGATTTGACGTTGAAGCAAAAGTCAGAATCCAATCCATATCCATTACCAATTCCATTTTTAAGAAATCAATAAAAAATCGTATGCTTTTTTCTAAATCATGTGAATAAATATTCGGAACAATACGATGGATAGAAATACTATTTTTCATTTTAATTTAATCTGAATTTCCCTTTATCTTGCTTGTTGGCTTGCCAAGCTAATTACTAAAACCCCACCCCCGACCCCTCCCCGCAGGGGGGGTGAATGAGGCCATAGTGTCCTTCTCTTTTGTCTTTTGTCTTTTTTCTTTACTCTTTTTCTCTTATATCTTTAATCTTGTTGTCTTATGTCTATCTTCATTCTTCTTTCACGACAAAGCACTCACAATAAAGGTTGCCATTTCATGAATAGGCAACATTTTCTTTACCACACCCAATTCACAGGCAGCTTTTGGCATGCCGAATACTACACTTGTTTTTTCATCTTGAGCAATGGTATATGCCCCAGCCTTATACATTTTCTCCATACCCGATGCCCCATCTTTTCCCATGCCTGTGAGTATTATTCCCAAGGCTTTATTTCCATATACTTCAGCTGCTGATTCCAATAAGGCATCAACTGAAGGGTGGTTAAATTCTTGATATTCTTTATCGGTAAGCGATATTTTCACGCCCCCCGCTGTTTTGCTGAGTATAATATTGATGTCGCCAGGTGCAATGTAAATTACACCTCTTCGCAAATTTTCATTTACCGAAGCCACTTTTACCTCTATTGGAATGAGTTCGTTGAGCCTTGCTGCAAATGAAGTTACAAACTCGGCAGGCATGTGTTGAGCTATTACCACTGGCACAGGAATATTTGATGGCAGCTTTGTTAGTATTTGTTCAATAGCCCCGGTGCCGCCAGTTGATGCCCCAATTACTATTACATCGTAGGGCAAATGCGTTTCAAAAGAATGCAGGTTTGAATTTTTGATTACTTGTTTCCGCACCAAGTTTTTTACATCTACTTGTGCTGCAGCTCGTATTTTATTGAATATTTGGTGGTCTATTTCTCTGATTTTAGAGTTAGCAAGCCCAGCGGGTTTATTCAAAAAATCTAAAGCTCCTGCACTCATAGCCTCTATGTAAGCATCGGGATTGCTATTGCCCATAGCACTGAGTATTACAATTGGGGTAGGAAATTCGTCCATAATGTGCTTCACGGCATACAAGCCATCGTAATCTTTCATGGTGAGGTCGAGCAGCACTACATCAGGCTTCAGACTCTTGGTTTTCTCTGTAGCCTCTTTGCCATCAACTGCAGTATCTACTACTTCAATATCGGGACTAGAATTGATAATATCTGAAAGTACCATGCGCATAAAACCTGAATCATCTACTAAAAGAACACGTATTTTCATAAGCGAGGTAAATCGAACGTTTGCAATTGGCTCGCTCAATTTGCCAATACTTTATTCACTATTTCAATAAGTTGTTCGGAGGTAAATGGCTTTACTATATACTGAGCGGCACCTCGCTTTATGCCTTCTTCCACTACAGATTCTTGCCCTACGGCACTTATCATTACTATTTTCGAGTCTATTTCTTCCGCTTTGAGCACATTTAAAATGTCAAGCCCGAGCATATCGGGCAATATATTGTCGAGAGTAATAAGGTCGGGCTGTAATTCTATAGCCATATCTATGGCAGTTTCGCCATTGGCAGCTTGACCTACCACATCGAATCCGGCATTTACCAAGGCGTCTTTTATTACAGTACGCATATAAAGTGAATCGTCAACAATCAGTACCTTTTTCGACATAATTTTTATTATTGATTATAGATTTTAAAAAAATATTATTCATTCTGATAAAAATATTATTTGTAAAAAGATAAAAGTATAGTTTCTAAAGCAGAATTAGCTTGAAT
>CAZMFZ010000145.1:0-7460 GCA_964565665.1 uncultured Bifidobacteriaceae bacterium
CAAGTCGGGAACGTACGTAGGTGAAACTACATTTTCAGACGAAGCCATAAATACTTGGCCTTTGTGGATGTGCTTTAATGCCTGAGTTACAAAATTGTATTCATCCCAAGGGGAAAAAAAAGCACTGGTTCTAATAATGAGAGCCTGGGGATAGAGTTTCAAAATCCTTTCTTCAGCTTGCTTTTTCGATAATCCATATACACTCAGGGGCTTGGTAGCACTACTTTCCAAATAAGGCTTATTCGATTCACCATCAAACACCAAATCTGAGGAGAAATTAATAAGCCCTATTTCTCTATTTCTGCAAATGGTGGCAAGGTTAACCGGGCCAAAGGCATTTTCTCGCATACACCTTTCTTTATCATTCTCAGCATTATCTACTTTTACATAGCCTGCGGCATTGACTATAGCCCACGGGTCGATGTCATTTACTACGTTATTTACTTCTTCGAAATTTGCAATATCCATTTCATTTCGTGAAAGCAGGCGATACGGGATATTTCTTATTTCACAAATTCTGGCAAATGCTTTTCCTAATGTTCCTGTAGCCCCTGTAATGGCTAATGGCCTAATGGAAAGGTTAGAAGTAGTGATTTTTATGGTTTCGGGTTTTGATTGAAACAGCAATCTTTCGTCTCTATTCCACCAACCAGCAGTTTTTAATACTTCGTGATCGAAAATTTGTTCTTTGCAAAGCTTTTTGATCAACTGGCCTACAGCAGTGATTCTTGGGATTTTCGATCGCACATCGAAAGCACCTGGTTCGTAATAATTGTTGTCGTGGGTTAAAAGTACATTCCAGTTGTAAGCGCCAAACAAAGCCCAAGATGTAATCGCAACAATGGGCAATCCTTTGGCATTTAGTTTTTTGGTGCTTTCATATACTTCATTAAGCCAGCGCAATTGCTCATCTCTTGTGCAACCTATATGCACTTCGGTGACTGCAATTGGAATGGCTTTATACCTTTTGGCTACTTCTTTCAGTAAATTTTCCAAGCCATATATTCCCTTGCGCCTCACCCTTACAGCTTCTACATCTACATATTTATTTTCACCATTGCCCCCATGCAGGTGTTGAGGATATTTATCGAGGCTCGAATCTATAAACCGCTCACTGGTGATATAGTAATTGATGCCAATAATATCTGGCATGCAATGATTTAGTGTAAAAAAATTAAGCTCAGTTTCTTTGATGCCTGCCCAAATAAAGTATTTCCACAGCTTGTGTGTTGGGTTAAATTTGCCTAAAAGAAAATCAAAAGTGAGCCATCTTCTTTCATTTTCAAATTTTGCTTGATAAGCTAATTCTGGTGTGCTGAAGGTTTTGCCCAAATCTTCAGTTTGCACAAGTTTTGCCAATGGATTTAGGGCTTTAATGGCCTTCATTACTTCAATAGTAGCCTTGCATTGGTTGAGAAAAGCCATGGCAAATGAGGTATCGTTTTTTAAATGCGGATACCAAATTCCGTACAGGCCACTAAATCTTGCGGTAGTAAGGGGCTCATTAATGGGAGTATAATATTCGATCCAAGGATAACGCTCGGCAACTGCCTGTGCAAATGCCACTAGCTTTTGGGGAAAATCCGGGTCTAATAGATTGGTATTGGCAGGCCCGCTTCCGTGGTGCAGCAAACCTACTATTGGCACAATGCCTAGTTCCTTTAGTTTATGTAAGCGCTCATCTGTCCATGACCAATCTGCATGTTCCAAACCGTTAGGTGCTATGCGTTCCCAAAGCACAGGGTAGCGAATCTTCTTGATGCCAAGCTCTGCTAGCAGATCAAGATCTTCACTCCTCGCTTCATGACCTGTCTTGATTATTTGGTCGAACCAAACATCTTCCACCCTATTGACTGTGCATTCAATACCGCCCCATATTTCCATAGCTTAATACAGATTTATTTATACAAGGCTGGTTTTCTTGACCTCTTCAGCCTTTTTTATTTTTTCGAATGTGCTCAACGCCTGGGCTACCACTTGATCCATATTATAATATTTGTAAGTAGCCAGCCTCCCTACGAAAATCACACTGTCGGTAGTTTCCTGTGCCAGCTTTTCGTATTTTCTATAGCGTTCGTTATTTTCTTCACGAGGAATAGGGTAATAGGGGTCGCCTTCTGCTTTGGGGAATTCATAAACTACCGATGTTTTATGATGTTTCTGGCCTGTCAGATATTTAAATTCTGTGATTCTGGTATAGAGATGTTCGTTGGGGAAATTAATAGTCCCGGTTTTTTGATAGATATCTGTATCAAAAGTTTCAAACACAAATTCGAGTGATCTATAAGGCAGTTTACCATGTTTATAACCAAAATATTCATCAATGGGGCCAGTGTAAATCATCTCTTTGTATGGAAATAGATTTTTGACCTCCTTATAATCTGTATTCAGCATTATTTTAATATTCGGATGGTTCAACATATTTTGAAACATCTTGGTATAGCCGTTCATGGGCATAGCTTGGTATTTATCGGTAAAATACCTGTTGTCTCGATTACTTCTCACAGGCACTCGTGCCGCTACCGATGCATTGAGTTCTGAAGGATCCAATCCCCATTGCTTTTTGGTATAATTTTTAAAAAATTTATCATACAAACTTCTTCCTACCTTGCTTACGACCACGTCTTCAGAGGTGATTATATGACCTGGATGCTCAGCTACTGATTCAAAATATTCGTCAAGTTCTGAAGAGTTGAAAGAGAAGCCATAAAGATTATTGATGGTATCAAGATTGATAGGCATAGGAACCATCATGCCATCTACACTTGCCAATACTCGATGCTCATAATTTCTCCATTTTGTAAAGCGGGAGAGGTATTCAAATACATCAAGTGAATTGGTGTGGAAAATGTGAGGACCATATTTATGAATCAAAATCCCATCATCATTGTAGCAATCATAAGCATTGCCACCGATGTGCTCTCTTTTATCTATGATGACAATCTTTTTGCCAGATTTCGCCAAGCGTTCGGCCAACACACAGCCTGCAAACCCCGCACCCACAATCAGGTAATCAAACCCACTTGCATTCCCAACCGTCACGTTATCAGATTTGATGATATCTTCGATTTGTGTGTCAATAGTTGATAATGAGCTTTTTCTAAATGAATCAACAGTAGATATCGCTTTTTTAGTTATTGATTTGGCATCGTTACCGTTGGTATGTAAGTCAAATCCATTGTGATGCAAGGTTTGTATTTTCATTAAGTTATTTGGAATAACAACCTGGGAATGCACCTTTGCTTGCCAGGTTTTATAGATCAAAGTATTGATTTTACTCCAAGTTTTATCCCATGAATTTTGAGCCAAAAAATCATCAACCGCATCTTTCCATTTTTTGTCAGCTCTTTTTTCAAAAGCTTTGCGCACAGCAATGGCAAAA
Organism: uncultured Bifidobacteriaceae bacterium; assembly: GCA_964565665.1. Taxonomy (GTDB): domain Bacteria; phylum Bacteroidota; class Bacteroidia; order Cytophagales; family UBA9547; genus CAZMFZ01. The sequence continues at coordinate 3,383 of CAZMFZ010000145.1, forward strand.
TTTTCTGCGTCATCAGCTATATGTACCAAATTATTATTCCCGTAGGGATTTACTACATCAATAATAGAAGTAGAAACCACAGGCCTGTGTGCTGCTAAATACTCGGGTGTTTTGGTAGGGCTGATAAATTTTGTTGATTCATTTAATGCAAAAGGGAGCATGGCCACATCCCAGTTTCCCAGATACGCAGGCAATTCATGGTAGCTTTTACCTCCTAGATAGTGCAAATTGGCATATTTAGGCAAGGTGTTGGGGTCGATTTTTACCACGGGTCCTATAATCACAATATGCCAATCTTTCAGTTTCTTTGCTAACCCGTCTAACAATTCAATATCCATTCTTTCGTCAATAACACCATAAAAACCAATGCGTGGATGTGGAATAGATGCCTGATCGTTAGGGTCTGGAAGTTGAGGACCTTTTTCAAAATGTTCTTTATCTATGCTGCTGGGAATGCCGTGAATGTTTTTGTGCTTATTCTTTTTGTGGGCGTACAAATTCATGCCTCCGGTGAACATTAAATCCGCCTTTTTGATCAATTCATCTTCCAGACTTACGAGATTTTCAGGTGCAAACTTAAATGCCGATAATTCATCCATACAATCATACACCACAAGTTTGGGTTTGAGATGTCTGGTAAACGTCAGAGCCATGGGGTTGTAATACCATGAAAGATAGTTTTCTATTTTATCGCATATCGATAATTTAATAATTAGATTCTTTAGTTCTTCTTCAATCTGTATGGGATTTAAACTTTCAGATATATGAGGCACACATACATTTACCCCCGATTCAGACACCGATCTGTCGAAAAAAGACTCTGGGATATTTTCAAAAATAGGTTCTTCAATAAAATAAACCCTTTGGCTACTCGCAAACCTAGTTAAAAGGTGCTGTGGCCGTTGAAAAACAAAATTCCATCGCAAATGTGAGAAGCAAAGAATGTCAAAATCACCGGGAATTGTTTTAGATGCAGAATCAATTTCTTTATTTAAGTAGTCGCTTACATTTGATCCATTTACAATTTTTGGAGATTCCATATTTAGGCTGATTTAATCAACCACAATGCCTAAAAAAATAGTGCCACCGAAACATCCTGCTGTCTATATCGGGTAGTTCAACCTCTTTCTGGTGAACTTTTCATTCTACCAAATAATTCCAACTATTTTTGACCACATTACCTAATATCTCTCTTACCCGACAGCACTTCCAAGAAATTTAACTTAACCTTAATTTAAGATAGCAGTACCACTCATTCTATTTGCCAATGAGCTAGTTGCAAAATCATAATTGAAGGCTACCAAAAAGGTTGAAACTTGGAGTTCGAGACCTAAAGCAAGTGAATTGTTATGGGTATATTTTGGAATAAAAGCAATACTGGCATGGTTTAATAAAATATTGTTTTCCTGTTGAAGTGAATAAGTAGCTTTTACGCCCAAAGTGTACCTACGATAGCTTGATTGGTTTGCAAAAAGTATTTCAGGCACTACTGACCAGTATTGGTTTGCAAAAACCCTAACCCCGCTATGGATAAAAAACATATAAGCAAGATTATCTTTATTTCCTACTAAAGAACGATAGGGCTCGTTTAGATGCTGAGCAGAAATACCTAAGAAGAATTTTTGTCTGCCATTAGTGTCTTCTTTAATAAAATTAAGCCCGGTAGATAAGTCAAGGTAATTTCTATTCATAGAACCTAGGTTTTCGCCATTTCCGATGTTGGGCTCATATCCACCATTGTTGGTATATTGAGACTCTGTAGAAAAGTTATTGGTATTAACACCATATTGATAATAGCCACCCTGAACCTCATTCAATTCCATAAATGAATTACGAACCTCTTTTTCTACCATTATTTGAAAATTCTTCTTCGCAATTTAATGATTTATTTTGTTCGTTGATTGTCTGGTGAGGACACCAATGCTATTTAAATAAGGATAAGTATCTTATAATCTTGTTTTAATCAATTTCAAATTATTAGAATAATCCAATTTTTAATAGTTTTTTTTACAAGACCCAAATATTTACTAAAAAAGAGGCAATATTTTCCTCTTTGCTTTTTTAAAAGCATTATTTGAACTTTTAATATTGTTTAAGGTTCGTATATTTGCCTTATTCAATAATATAAGGCTATAAAAAGCCTTTTAAGGTTAAATAGTATGATAAGTTTTGGAAAAAAAATTGCAATACTCCGTAAAGACAAAAATTGGTCTCAAACAGAATTGTCCAATAAATTGAATACTTCGGTTAGTGTAATCTCTCGATACGAAAGAGATGAGATGACCCCTAGTATTGATGCCGCTAAAAAACTAGCCGATTTATTGCAAACAACAGTAGGCTATCTTTTAGGCGAAAATGAGGACACCGATATTTTTAAAGAACCTGAGATTTTAGAACGGTTTAAGGCGATTAAATCGTTTAATAAAGAGGACAAAGAAAAAATTTACTTCACTCTCGATGCAATGATACACGAAGTAGGCAACAGAAAACAATACGCTAACAAATAGAAATCATGATAAAAACAATCGTAATTCCGCAAAACAATAGCCTGTACTTGACAATACCAAACAGTTATATTGGGAAAGAAATTGAAATACTACTTTATTCAAAGGAGGAGTTGATGCTAGAAAAACCAAACCCTAAAAAAACAATGGCAGATTTCAGCGGTGTACTTTCCGAAAGTGATTACCAATCTTTAAAAATACATACTGATCAAGCACGTAAAGAATGGAACCGAGATATTTAATTGACACCAATGTTATTATTGACAATTTTGCCAATAAGCTAACTGAAAAAGGAAAAACCCTTTTGTATTATATTGAGATAACCGTTTCTGCTGTTACCAAAATAGAAGTTCTTGGCTGGCTTAATGCTAGCGAAAAGCAATTAGAACCACTAAATGCTTTTATGGAAATAGCAACCGTTTTACCAATTAGTGAAGCTGTGATAGAAAAAACAATTGCTATTAGACAAGGGAAGAAAATCGCTCTTGGCGATGCTATTATTGCAGCTACTGCACTTGTTTATGATCTTACTATTATTTCTCGCAATACCTCCGATTTCAAAAACATTGAGGGATTAGTAGTTATTGATCCTTATAAAGTGTGATGCTATGTCAAAAACTGAAGTAAAGAAGAAATTCATTGATAGAATGGAGTTTTTTTACAGAAATTTTGGTAGTGAATGGACTTCAAATGATTTTGTTTCTAACGATAATCAAAAAGAATATTTAGGGAAATTATTAATTGAATTGCAAAACAAAGGAGTAATATCAATAAATAAAGAAGGCAAATCCTTTACTATTTTGTATTTGCCTTCTAAGTATGATAATCTGCTTATTTAAGGGAAATTGATTATTTCTCCAGTAGTTAAGTTTCTTAATTTCGTTATCTTGATTTGAGAATTTGTTATAAATTGACAACCTAGCCCTTGCTGGTGTTTTCACCAGCAAGCCTATTCTCCTTGGTAATGCGATAAAAAACCAAACTCGTCTTTTCCATTTAAATAAAACTTTGCTGTAGAAAATCTATAATCTTCTTCTAGCAAAGACAAACCAGCTTTTACTGGGTTATAAAGCCTATATGCAAGCTTTTGCATAAATACTATACTTAATGAATTCCTTCCCCAAAATTAATATTTTCTATCTTTTAAGTTTACTTCAAAATGTTTCAATACCTCAAGATGATTTTTTTCTAAGTCGAATTTTATATTTTGGGAAGTAAACTTCAAGAAGTCTCGTTGCACATCTTCTCGTTTTATTGAACCTAATACTTGCCAAATAATGTGAAGATGATTTGACATTATTGCAAAAGCATACACCTTAACTCTTTTACTGTCAACTAAAAATTGAAGGCTCTTGGTTATTACGATTTTAAATTTATCTGGTTTTAGCAGATGCTTCCATTGGTGAATAGTAGCCGTGAAAGTTTAGGAAAGCTTTTTTCGAGTTCGATATCACAAAATTACATAACTTTAGTGCATATATTATTGGCTTGTTGTTAAAAACACCAACAAGGGCGAGAGGGTTGCTGAACTTTTTAGCGAAGAACAACTTACCAACATTAACAGCTATGATAAA
>CAZMFZ010000146.1:0-7433 GCA_964565665.1 uncultured Bifidobacteriaceae bacterium
GAGTAAAATAGTGATGGGGCCAGGGGCAAAAGCCTCGAAAAGTTGATATGCCAATTCAGGGATTTCCATGGCGAAATCTTGAATTGAATCAATTGATGCAGTATGTACGATTAATGGATCGAATTTAGGTCTTTCTTTTACTTCAAATATTTTGAGAATGGCTTCTTCGCTGTAGGCATTACCAGCCAAACCATAAACCGTTTCGGTAGGTATGGCCACAAGCTCGTTATTAGTAAGCAGCGACTTCGCTTGTTGAATATTATTTCCAATCATTATTCATTGATAAATTCAAGAAAACTATCCAATTCACCTTGATTCAAATCTTCTTTTTCAGATTTGTCGTAAATAGAAAGCAGGTACACTGTATCTTCTACTATTTTCACGTGTGTAATTACCCTTGCTCCTCCACTTTTTCTTTTGCCTTTTGAGGCAATTTGCAAACGTAATTTGTAGCAGCTTTTTCCTAACGAGATGCCTTGCAATGGAACGAGCTTTAAAGATTCTTTTAATTCAAAATATTCCTCTTTTAAATAAGGATATTTTTTACAAGTTTTTTTAATTCCTTATCAAATTTATCAGATGTTAATATTTTAAAGTTCATTAAAAAGTTCATCCGCTGATTTCAACTTAATTTTACCTTGTCTATGTAGTTCAACTTCTTCCAATGCTTCTTTTATGCCATTTAAAAGTTTTAATTTGGCTTTAGAGAATTTTGGCTTAGTGGTTGCTTCATTGTCTTCAATAAGCATTCGGTGTCCTGCCTTCTCCCATTCTTTAATTGGAATTTGCACTTGTACCATTTGCTTTTTTCCTCTATTATCGATTTAGTATTGAATATTCATGACTTTTATACTATTGTGTGCTGATATAAAATTACTTGGTTAATTTATTTCGTTTAAAAAACTCTCCAATTCACCCTGATTCAATTCTTCTTTGTCAGATTTGTCGTAAACAGAAAGCAGGTACACTGTATCTTCTACTATTTTCACGTGTGTAATTACCCTCGCTCCTCCACTTTTTCCTTTGCCTTTTGAGGCAATTTGCAAGCGTATTTTGTAGCAATTTTTGCCAAGAGAAGTTCCTAAATTGGGTGTATGAAGTAAATTGTCAATTAGAGAATCTATATCATACTTTATAGATAAAGGCTTTTTATATAGTTGTTTAGTTTCTTTTTTAAATCTTTCAGTTGCTTTTACCTTATAATTTATTTATAAAGTCTTTAGCGTCTTGCAACTTAATTTTACCTTGTCTATGTAATTCAACTTCTTCCAATGCTTCTTTTATGCCATTTAAAAGTTTTAATTTGGCTTTAGAGAATTTTGGCTTAGTGGTTGCTTCATTGTCTTCAATAAGCATTCGGTGTCCTGCCTTCTCCCATTCTTTAATTGGAATTTGCACTTGTACCATTTGCTTTACGCCTCTGCTATCACTTAAGTATTGAATTGTCATAACATCCAAAATTTATAACAAAAATATGGCTAAATTAATGGCTAAACAAGTCTCTGAGCAATTCAGCTTCATTTAGCTTTAGTTTTCCAGCCAGAAACAATCTGATTTGCCTTCTGCGTGCTGCACTTTCAAACAATTGTATTTCTACCTGAGTTTCAGCTATCAATGCAGGCACTTGTATAGGTTTGTGTGCATCATCTATTGCTACATAAGTATAGAAAGCATCATGGGTTTTAACTTTAGTTTTTTGGGGAATATTTTCAGCAAATACTTCAATATGTACCTCCATCGAAGTATTAAACGCTCTTGAAACTTTTGCATGTAAGGTGATGATATTACCAAGCTTGATGGGTTCTTTAAAAGTAACATTGTCTACCGAAGCAGTTACTACTATGCGGTTCGAATGTTTTTGTGCAGCAATTGCTCCAGCAATATCAATCCAATACAGCATTCTGCCACCCATCAGGTGATTGAGCGTATTTGTGTCGTTTGGCAGCACCATTTCAGTCATTATCGAATACGATTCAGATGCTTTCTTTGAAAAATCTGCCATTATTGTTTGATTAAATATGATTCAACATCATTTGTGAGTTTTATAAATTCAGCCACGCCCAATTCTTCGGCACGCCTGTCAAAAAATGACGAACTCATCATTTCTTCAGGCAAATTATATGGTTTTAGTCCATTTCTTAATGTTTTTCTACGCATTGAAAAGGCCTGCTTCACTACTTTCCGAAACAGTACTTCATCACAGCCCATTTCTTTTACTTGATTTCTTTTGATTCTTATAACCCCCGATTTTACTTTTGGTGGAGGTTCAAATACATGGGGTTGAACGGTAAATAAATATTCCATATCGTAATACACCTGCAAAAACACACTCAAAATACCGTAATCCTTTTTTCCAGGGCCCGAACAAAGCCGCTCTGCCACCTCTTTTTGCAACATACACACTACTTCTGGCACTATATCTTTATAATCAAGTACTTTAAAAAATATTTGCGATGATATATTGTATGGAAAGTTGCCAATAATGCCAAATGGCTCATTATCAAACAATTGAATTAAATCTTTTTGCAAAAAATCACCCTGAATTACTTTCAAATCGGGATATTTTTGATTCAAATACACTACCGATTCCCCATCTATTTCTATGGTTTTATAATTAATATCTAGGTTTTTTATCAAAAAGTCGGTTAGTACTCCTGTGCCTGGTCCAATTTCCAGTACATTTTTATATTGCGTATGAAAATCTAATCCCTCGGCAATGTCTTGAGCAATTGATAAATCTCTCAAGAAATGCTGCCCCAAATGCTTTTTAGCTGCTACTGGGCCGCTTGTTTTTCTTTTTTTAACCAAAATGGACGCCTATAATTGCTTATGTATGTAAATATCTATTGTGTTTTACTATGCTGTTATCATTTTTTGTAGAATTTGCTTTATTCCAAATACCAATGATCTATTTTTTGAAATCATGGTTAGATTAAATTAGTTACGCTCCCAGACTTCAAAATCAAAATTATAAGCGTGCTTTTCATCCTTTATTTGAGGCTCAGATGAAATACATTTCCAATCTTTAGTAGAAATTTCAGGAAAAAAAGTATCTGCCTCAAATTTGGCGTGCACTTTGGTGATGTAGATTCTATCTACTAGCGGCATTGAAGAGGCATATATTTTGCCTCCGCCAATGATAAATGTTTCCGATTCCTGATTCGATTTTGCTTGCACAAGGGCTTCTTCAATCGATTTCACTACTAAGCAGCCTTCAAAATTTGCATTTTCTTGTCTTGAAACAACAATATTTGTTCTATTTGGCAATGGTTTGCCCAAAGATTCATACGTAAGTCGACCCATTACTACACAATGGAAACTTGTAGTAGATTTGAAAAATTTCATATCTTTAGGCAAGCTCCATAGCAGGCTGTTATTTTTACCTATGGCATAGTTTTCGCTTGCGGCTACTATTATTGATACCCTCATATAAACTTTTGTAGTGGCAATTGCGTTTTAATAACTTGAATGCAAATGTAGGACAGAAAATTTAATTTAATTTTATTACGCTGATAGCCATACTTGTATATATTTGTGGTGAATAACGTGTAATTATGCCTTAACACATATTTTTATATGCTTAAAATTTTGTTAGCTGAAGATAATCCGATTGACGAATCTGCCATGATTCAGTATCTAAAAAATAATTTGGGTACTGAATTTGCTGCTGAAAGCGTAAAATCTTGTAAAGAAATGCTAAGGATTTTAGACGAAGGTAAAATATTCGATATTATTGTCCTTGATCATATTCTTGAAGACGAGCAATCACTCAAATACATTGATAAAATTGTATCGAAAGTAAAAGACGGACAAGTAATTGTACTTTCAGGACAGACTGATATTTCGGTTTGTATCCAATACCTGAATGCAGGAGTTTATGCTTATTTGAATAAAGAAGCCAATGCTTTTAAAAATCTAGTGAAGAATATCAATGAAATTCTTTCTAAGAAAAATGGTGATTTATCATTTAAAATCAGCAAAACAGTGATTTACGTTGGTATTGCAGTTTTAATTGCAATTATCTTATTATACGTCATTTTATTCTAATTATCATTGCTCCGCAAAGATGTTTCGCTCGAATTTTTAAATAAAGGTTCTGCTGGAAATTTAGTTTCTCACCTAGGTATTGAATATACTGAACTTGGCGAAAATTTTATTTGTGGAAAAATGCCTGTAGATTTCAGAACAACCCAGCCCTACGGTTTGTTACATGGGGGTGCATCAGTAGCTCTTGCGGAAACTTTGGGAAGTGTAGGTTCGAATTTGTGCGTAGATAGTTCAAAATATGCTTGTGTAGGGTTGGAAATCAATGCCAATCATGTAAAAAGTGCCACTTCTGGTTTTGTATATGCAAAAGCAATGCTTATTCATTTCGGCAAAAAAACACATATTTGGGACATTCGCATTACCAACGAAGCCAACCAATTAGTTTGCATCAGCAGGCTCACTGTTGCTGTGATTGATAAAAAGTAGCCAGTTGAAAATCGCAGAAAAAAATACCAAAATACAAATAGAAGATATTTTTTTAAAGCTGAAAGAAGCAAATTACAGCATTGGCGTTTTCAAAATGCCAAAGTCCAACAGAATATTACTGTTGGGCGATGAATTCCCTTCTATTATTAAGCAAAAAGAAATAGACCTTGAGCAATTGAAAGGTTTTATAATTTCTCCTTTTCAAGAAAATGATAATACACCAATTTTCCTCATAAAGCCTTCATTTACAGCTAGTTTTACTTTGCTAGGGTCAGGAGAAATTGTTTCTGAAAATGAGCCTTATGAAGATTTTATTCAAACTTCAGTTTATTTTCAAAAGGTGAAAACATCAAAAAGGATACATTCTCTAAATTCAACAGATGATGAAAATAATTTTGAAAATAATGTGAAGATTGCGGTCGAAGCCATTGAAACCGGTAATTTGAAAAAAGTAGTGCTTGCCAGACAACAGCAATTGGCATTGAAAGACGATTTTAATGTGGTGAACTTCTTTGTGAAATTATGTACCGATTACCCCAATTCCTTTGTATCACTTGTTGATTCGCCTATCTCTGGAATATGGATAGGGGCTTCGCCAGAATTGTTGGTTTCCATTGATGATAAGGATATATTTCGCACGGTGGCATTGGCAGGTACAAAACCTGTGATTGAATCAAATTTAACATCTAAGGCCAGCTGGACAGAAAAAGAAATTGAAGAGCAAGCCTTAGTATGCCGTTATATTATTGAGTGTTTTAAGAAAATTAGATTGAGGGAATATGAGGAGATAGGGCCTAAAACTGTACAGGCTGGTAATCTTCTACATTTAAAAACGGAATTTTCGGTAAATATGAAGGAAGTAAATTATGAAAATTTAGGCACAATATTGTTGGGCTTGCTTCATCCTACTTCTGCCATTTGCGGCACTCCAAAAGCTGAAGCATTGCAATTGATTGAGAAATTAGAGAAATCGTCAAGGGAATATTATTCAGGCTTTTTAGGGCCTATCAATTTGGCTTTGGAGGCAGATTCAAATGCTGAATTTACATCGCTTTTTGTGAACCTGCGATGCATGAAGGTAGAGCAAAATATGGCTACATTGTTTGCTGGTGCAGGAATTACCCAAGATTCTGTGCCTGAAAGTGAATATTTGGAAACTGAAAATAAGTTTTTGACACTTGCCAGTAAGCTTTAGGTTTGATTATGATTACCAAATCTGCTTTATTTGATAATTATCTCCTTTTTATATTTTGGCTCAGTTAGATTACGTTTACCAAATTGCTGAAATATGTGCAGCATTGGGCATAGAAAATGCCATTATATGCCCAGGTTCGAGGTCTGCCCCCTTAACTATATCTTTTGTAAGGCATCCTAAAATCAAAACCCATTTAATTTTTGATGAACGTTCGGCTGCTTACATTGCCCTTGGAATGGCACAAAAGTCGAAAAAAACGGTGGTTTTGATTTGTACCTCTGGCACAGCAGCTTTAAATTTTGCCCCAGCTGTGGCCGAAGCCTACTGGCAGCAGATTCCACTTTTGGTACTTACAGGTGATCGACCTGCAGAATGGATTGGGCAGGGAGATGGCCAGACCATCAACCAAAACAATATTTATGCTCAAAATTGTAAGGCCAGCTATTTACTGCCAACCGATAAACATCATACAGACAGTATTTGGATGCTGGAAAGAACAGTATGTGAGGCCATTTTCAAAACTACATCACAGCCTTTGGGCCCTGTGCATATCAATGTACCTGCTCGTGAGCCTTTTTATCCTAAAAAAGACGAAGATTATTCATTTGGAGATCAACCTAGAATTTTAAAAGGTGTGGCTGTACAGTATACTTTGCAAAAAGAGCAATGGGAAGAAATCATTTGTTTAATTCTTGATAACAAAAAAGTACTGGTGGTTGCCGGGCATCAATTGCCTGATAGTCATTTGTTTACAATCATAGATTCGTTTTTAGAGAATAATAATTTGCCACTATTAGCAGATGTAAATAGCAATTTGATGGGAGCCACAAATGCTGTTTTACATTATGATTTGCTCATTTCCTCATTTTCTGAAATTCAAAAGATTGAGTTTCAACCCGATTTGCTTATTTCGTTTGGCAATGAATTTGTGTCGAAAGCTTTGAAACAATATTCGAGGAAAAGCAAACCAAAGTGGCATTTGCATATTTCTGAAAATGACAATTGGATAGATACTTTTCAATCAGTAACACATTTTATTAAAGTTTCTCCTGCTTATTTTTTTACAGAATTGGGAAATAAAACCAGATTGAGCAATGATAAAAAGTATACAGCTAAATGGCTGGATATGAATAGTTTGATTGCTAGTAAAGTGGAGGAATACCATTTTAAAAATGCTTACAACGAGCTTTCAATATCACAAAGGATATTGAAAAATATTCCTGAAAACTCAGTCGTTCATTTGTCAAATAGTTTGCCTGTTAGGTATGCCAATTTGCTAGGTATTCAACATAAAGAAGTGTATTGCAACAGAGGAACAAGCGGTATTGATGGCTGCGTGAGTACTGCGGTGGGCTCTGCATTGCAAACCGAACAGTTAGTAACGCTATTTATTGGCGATGTTGCTTTTTTATATGATAGAAATGCTTTTTGGCACAATGAATTGTCAAGTAATTTGCGGTTTGTAGTGATAAATAATGGGGGAGGGCAAATATTCAGAACCATAGAAGGGGCGAAAGACCAGCCCGAATTAGACGCGTTTTTTGTGGGTAATCAGAAGCGAGACATGCAATTCATAGCAAAAGAGAATGGCTTAGAATATACAAAAGTAGAGCAATTGGAGGGTTTGAAAAATGCGTTGACTTCGTTTTTCAAAATTGACAATCGCTCCAAGATTTTGGAAATAATAACCGATGGAAAAGAAGCCTTAAATACTATACAAGATTTTAAAGAATTTGTATCGTCCAATAATTAACTCAATTTGGTT